>DASYWB010000043.1:0-13177 GCA_035936495.1 Thermomicrobiales bacterium | reverse complement strand
CGGAATACCGACATCGCGAGCAAGGGCCGCCGAACGCTCCGAGGTTGGCACGCCTTGCACCGTGAGCCCCGCTTGCACCCGGTTGCCTAATTCTTCAATAAACGCTTCGGCCGTTGAGCCGGAGCCTAAGCCAACGATCATACCAGCTCGGACTTCGTCCGCGGCGGCCCGGGCAACAGTGGCTAGGCGCTCTCTAGTTTCCACCGGATGGGCCCATAAGCTCGGCCGCCGCCGATTCATCGACGAGCCAGCGGAGCCGTCCCGAGGAGGGACGAACCACTTGCGCGGGAAGCTCGTCCACTCGGTCCGGTCCGGTGAGGACCTGGGCGAGCGTTGACGCTTTGCTGGCACCGCCCACGAGAAAAATCACCTCGCGCCCGGCGTTGAGAACAGGAGGCGTCACGGTGAGCCGGTACGCGTCCAACTTCGGGACATAGTGTGCCACCACCAACTCACGATCCTCGTGAAGCGCGGCCGTGCCGGGGAACAATGAGGCGGTATGCCCGTCGTCTCCCAGCCCGAGGAAGATGAGGTCAAACGCCGGCACCTCGTCCACCACCCCGAAGACCGTCCGCAGTTGTGCGATGTACATCGTCGCGGCGACGCCCGGATCTGCCACGTCCGTTGGCACCGGATTGATGCGGCTCGGCTCGACGGGAACATGATTAAGCAGGGTACGCTTGGCGACACCGGCATTGCTCTCGTCGCTGTCAAGCGGCACCCAGCGCTCATCGCCCCAAAAGATCTCAATGTCCGACCAGGGGATCATCTCGCGAAACGGACGGTTGGCAAGCAGCTCGCCCATGCGACGTGGCGTAGATCCCCCTGACAACGCGACGAACGCTCGGCCCCGCCTGTTGACCGCGTCGACGACGATCGACGTGAAGCGCGCGGCTGCCGCCTGGGCCAGCCCCTCGGCATCGGCATAGACCATCACCTCGCCACGGTCGTGGAAGTCGATCACGCGCCGCGGCCGCGGCGCTGGCTCTGAAAAATCGGTCACGCTACGGTGTCGTTCTCCGGCAGCAGCCGGGTTGCGAGGGCCAGCGCCCGCTCGTAAATCGGGTTTGGTTCAAAGAAGTGCATCTCTTCCGCCAGCAGATCGGAGTCGGTGGCCGGGATCACGTGAACCATCCGGCCTACGTGTGGCTCGCCGGGGATAGAGCTCGTCGTCATCAGGTCGGTTGGCGTGGTGCGTTCGACGGTGAATGTGCCCGGATGGGCGCCTCGCGACGTCAATGTGATAGCGCCGATCGCGCGGCCAAACACGACATTGGAGAGCGGCCGGAGCCGCACGGAGATTGGTCGTGACGCTCCGTCCGGCAAGCCGCCGTTGAGGATGACGCGGTAGCCCGTGCGGGTCCGCGCGAATGGGCTATCTGCCTCCCAGTTGAGCGCGTTGGCCAACCATGCCGTGAGCAGTAAGGCGGCGGAGAAGCCCGAGACGCCCTGCTGGTCCGGGGAAGGATAGACAATTTCCACCTCCTCGATAGTGTCGAGGCAGGAGCGGATCACCGGGGGATCAAAGAACTGGGCAACCAGTTGGCGCCAAGGCGTTAACCTCGTCCAGGCAAAGTCGGAGACGAGCGGGCATCGCGTCCGTGACGTCGAAAGCGCGTGCAGAGCCGCCATTCCGCGCGGCACCTTGGTCAATGAGGCGGTGTCGACGATGACCCGGTCCATGACCTCAGCCAGGTTTCGGAACACCGGGCTCCTTGAGACACCGTCCCCGGGCCACCAGAGGAAATCGCCTAACTCCGAGATGAGGAGTGGAGAGGCAACGCTGGCGAGGTCATCGGCCATCGTGCGATTGGCCTCAACGGCTATGCATTCGAAGCGGATCGTGGGCCGGTGCTTCTCCGGCGGTTGCTCCAAGAGAGCGACGCGGATGAAGAGATCGTCAGCATCGGTGTTGGAGTCCTGGCCACGCGCCACGAGCACGATGACCCGAGAGGGTTGAAAGTCGGGCAGCCCGATGATGCCACGGTGGATGCGGTCGGCTTCCTCCGCGGAGTTCGCGACCGCAACCAGGTTCAACGTGGCCGCCCGCGTGATGATCGCCCGAGGGGGAACGTCCGGTTCGTCAGGAGTGGAAACGGAAGTAGACACCTCCGGCCCGGGGACTCCCCCGGCGGTCAGCGGTTCAGAGGACACGGGGGCTCGTCCGAGCTCGGCCCAGAGTTGATTCAACTCGTGATTGATCTTCGCGGCATCGACCGCCGGGGAGCGCCATTCGCGAGAGGGCAGTGTGATCGCGTCAGAGGTCCGGCGCGGACGTCGCGTCGGCAGGGACGAATGGCTTATCGTCATGACGCTCATCCTTTCCTCGCGCTCCCGAACACGGGTGGCGCTGGTACGCCTCCTAGGGCCGGCGCCACTGGCGTCCGTCGCCTTCGAGCAACGTATTCGCCTCACTAGGTCCCCAGGTTCCAGCTTCATAGAACCGGACCGGAGACAATCCCGCGTCCCAGGCGTCGAGAACCGGCTGCATCAGCGCCCACGCTGTTTCCACTTCGTCGCGGCGCGCGAAGAGCGTGGGGTCGCCAAGCATGGCGTCGAGGAGCAGCCGCTCGTAGGCGTCGGGTCCTGCCTCACCGAACGCGGCGCCGTAGAAGAAGTCCATGCGCACCGGTCGCAGCCGCGTCGTGGGACCGGGAACCTTGGCGGCAAAGCGGATGGCGATGCCCTCATCGGGCTGGATGCGGATGGTCAACACGTTTGGCGCGACGTCGAGATTCGCCGCGTTGGCCACGTTCTGAAACATCAAATGGGGGACGCGTTTGAACTCGATGGCGATCTCCGTCACGCGGCGAGGCAGGCGCTTACCGGTGCGAAGATAGAAGGGAACGTCGGCCCAGCGCCAGTTGTCAATGTGGAGCTTGAGCGCGGCGAAGGTGTCGGTCGAGGAGTCTGTCGCCACGCCCCGCTCAGTCCGATAGGCGGGGACCGGGCGGCCTCCGCTGGAACCCGAGACGTACTGGCCGCGCACGGTTGCGGCCGCGACTTCGGCGCCGATGGGCATCTTCACCGATCGGAGCACCTTGACTTTTTCGTCACGGACGGCGTTGCCGTCGAAGTAGGCGGGCGGCTCCATCGCGACGACGGTGAGCAACTGCAAGATGTGGCTTTGCACCATGTCCCGCAGGGCGCCCGCCTCCTCGTAGTACCCGCCGCGGCCCTCGACGCCGATTGCTTCGGCGGCGGTGATTTGGACATGGTCAACGTATGACCTATTGAAAACTGGCTCGAACAGAATGTTGGCGAAGCGGAAGGCCAGGACGTTCTGCACGGTCTCCTTGCCGAGATAGTGGTCAATCCGGTAGATTTGGCGTTCCGAGAAGACTGACGCCATCTCCTGGATCAAGTGGCGAGCGCTCTCCAGATCGCGACCAAACGGCTTTTCGATGACGATACGATGCCAGCTCTCGTCCGGGTCGGAGAACATGTCCTGTCGAGCGGCGATCCCCGAAGCCCCGAGATTGGTGATGATCGGCGTGAAATACCTGGGCGACGTCGCGAGGTAGAAGAGCCGGTTGCCCCCCGTCCGGCGTTGCTCGTCAATCGTCGTGAGGCGCAGACCGATGTTCGTGTACACGGCAGGATCTTTGAAGTCGCCCTGCACGTAGAACAAACCCTGGGCGAAGAGCTGCCAGCTCTCGTCCGTCACCGGGCTGCGGGCCGAGTCGGTCACCGCCGCCCGCATCTCCTCCCGGAACTGGTCGTCGCTCCAATCCCGGTGTGAGATGCCGAGGATGGAAAAGCCTTCCGGCAACGGGTGCCCCACCGCGAGGTCATAGAGCGCCGGCATGAGCTTCCGTGCGGTGAGATCGCCGGTCACGCCGAAGATGACCATGATGCACGGGGAGGGCATTCGCTCGAACTCGAGACCCGCTCGAAGGGGGTTGCTCAAGGTCCCGGTCTGGCGATCGGCGGCTTCCGCTCGCAGTTGGAGATATTCGTTCTCCAACGCTTGGCTGTCCGCCGAGGTAGCGGGACGAGGGAGCGTCATGCCGGGTTTCGAAAGTGTCATAGGTCTATCCGTGTCAATCACGCGTGCGCGGTGCATGATAGGTCATGAGTCCAAAGTCTAGCGACATGCGGCGGGCGCGCCCAGAGCCCATCGCCAGGCTTAGAGCGTGTGCTTCCGCCTAGAAATCTTGGTGCTTTGCCGTCTCCGGGCTACGTTCCCCACGCTCCTCGGGATCGGACACGAGTTCTTCTTCAGAATCCGGTCTCAGGGCGCCATGCGCGATTGCCGCGTCAGGTACGTCACCGCCCGCGGGCGCGCGATCCCCTTCGCCCTCACCCTCCTCCCAGAGCGTCCGGTGAGACGGTGTCGAGGCGACTTCTTCCGGTGGTCCGATCGGGATCCAGACGGTATGGAATGTTCCCTCCTTATCGAGGCGCTTGTACGTGTGCGCTCCAAAGAAGTCCCGCTGCGCTTGGATAAGATTGGCGGGTAGCCGCTCCTGGCGATAGGTATCGACATAGTCGAGCGACGCGCTGAGCGCCGGGCAAGGGATACCGTGCGTCCGTGCAACGTGGATAACGGCGCGACAGCCAGCCATGCTCGCGTTCACGGTCTCCGTGATGTGTGGCGCGAGCAGCAAATTGTCCAGATTCTCGCGTTGAACGCCGGAGAAGGCTTCCCGAATGGGATCGAGCAGCTTGGCCCGAATAATGCAGCCACCCTTCCAAATGCGGGCGATCTCGGAGAGATCCAGGTTCCACTCGTAAGTCTCGGACGCCCCCCGCAGCAGGGCCATACCCTGCGCGTACGATGACACCTTCGAGAAGTAGAGCGCGTCCTCCAACGCGTCGATCAACCGCTCCTTATCGTCAGGGTCTTCGCGGAGGAGCGGGGGCGTGGCTTCGGAGTGACCCGGCCCATCGTGCTCCGGGCCCCAGAGGACCTTGCTGGCGCGTACCCGCTGTTCTTTGAAAGACGACATACTCCGGGCCAGAACCGCCGCGTCGATGGTCGGGATGGGGATGCCCAGCTCAAGCGCGTTTTGACTGGTCCAGCGACCGGTGCCCTTCTGCTCGGCCACGTCGGCGATCACGTCGACCAGGGGCTGACCGGTCTCATGGTCGATGAACCCCAGCACACTGGCCGTAATCTCAATCAGGTAGGAGGCCAGCTTGCCCTCGTTCCACCGGGCGAAGACCTCGGCCATCTCGGGGGCCTTCATGCCGAGCGCGCGCCGCATGACGTCGTAACTCTCGGCGATGAGCTGCATGTCGCCGTACTCGATGCCGTTATGGACCATCTTGACGTAATGCCCAGCGCCGCCAGGACCAACGTGGGTGACACAGGGTCCAGCCTCGGTCTTCGCCGAGATCGCGACCAGCATGTGCTCTAACTCGGCGTAGGCGTCGCGGGGTCCGCCCGGCATCAAGCTCGGACCCCAGAGGGCACCTTCCTCGCCACCGGAGACGCCCATCCCCACGAAGCGGAATCCTTTGGCGTCGAGCTCCCTGGAGCGGCGCTCGGTATCGGCATAGAAGGAGTTACCGCCGTCAATGATGATGTCACCCGGGTCGAGGTAAGGCTCCACCTCGCCGATCACCGCATCGACCGGGGCACCGGCTTTGACCATCAGCAGGATGCGACGCGGCTGGGCCAGCGAGGCGATGAACTGGGGAACGTCGAAGGCGCCGTGGATCGTCGTGTCGGCCGCCGCGCCGTCGAGAAAGGTGTGGGTTCGTGACTCGGTCCGATTGTAGACGGACACTTGAAATCCATTCCGGGCCACATTGAGGGCGAGGTTCTCGCCCATCACGCCCAGTCCAATCAGACCAAGTTCCGCGTCGTGGCGGGGCTTCTCTTGGACCGCCATGGACCCCGCTGCCGGCTTGCTCATCTGTCAACTCCCATCTCCAAGCGTGGTTGGATCCACTGACCCCCGGGGCGACCCCGGCTCGTCGGCTGAGCGGGGATCAAGCAGAGACGCCTGCCGTCCGCGCCAGGCTTTCCCGCTTGCTTTCGACCCCGGCGAGTAGCGTCTCGAAGGACTTGGAGAACGAGGCGATGCCCTCATCTTCGAGCTGTGCCGTCACCGCCGCGAGGTCGATGCCAACTTCCGCGAGGGTATGCATGGTGCGGCGCGCTTCATCCAAGCCCTCGGTCACAGTCATCTCGACGCTGCCGCGATCCATGAACGCTTGGATCGTCGCGTTCGGCATCGTGTTAACGGTATGAGGGCCGATTAATTCCTCGACGTAGAGGGTGTCGCGATAGGCGGGGTTCTTGACGCCGGTGCTCGCCCAGAGCGGGCGTTGGACCTTGGCGCCGGCCCGCCGCAGCTCGGCGAAGCGCGGCCCTTCGAATATCTCCTGAAACGACGCGTAGGCGAGCTTCGCATTGGCGATCGCCACCTTGCCGAGGAGTCCCTGCAACCGCTCCCTCTCCGCCGCGGTCTCCGCGGACGTGATCTTCTCTTCTAGGAGCTTGTCGACCAGCGTGTCGACGCGACTGACGAAGAACGACGCCACCGACGCAATCCTGCCCACCGGCTGCCCGGCGGCGTGCCGGGCATTGAGCGCCGCCACGTAGGCGTGGGCGACGCGCTCGTAGTTGTCTAGCGAGAAGAGGAGGGTGATGTTGATGTTGATTCCGTCGATGAGCGCCTGCCGGATCGCGGGCACGCCCTCGGCAGTGCCGGGAATCTTGACCATGAGGTTGGGCCGGTCGACCGATGCCCACAGCCGGCGGGCCTCCGTCAGTGATCCCTCCCCGTCGCGGGCGAAGGTCGGCGCGACTTCAATGGAGACAAACCCGTCGCCGCCATCGGTCTCGTCGTAGACGGGGCGGAACAGGTCACACGCGTTCCTGATGTCCTCGACTTCGACCGCCTCGAAGATCTCGCCGGCGTGCTTGCCCTGGCGCAGCAAGTCCATCACCGCATCGTCGTAGGCGTCCCCGGCGGCGATGGCCTTCTCGAAGATCGTGGGGTTCGACGTCACGCCGCGAATGCCAATCTCGCGAATCTGGCGTTCAAGCGCGCCGCTCGTCAGCATCGTCCGGCTGATATCGTCGAGCCAGACGCTCTGCCCGAGATCGCAGAGCGCCTTGATCGGGTTGCTGCCGGTGCGGCCATTGGTCGTTGGTGTCTTGGTTGTCGTGGCCATGATAAATCCTCCTATGGCGCGAAAGATGACGAGAAGACGGTCACGAGTGGCCCTCGCCGCCTTCAGCTTCTTCCCCGGCGGTCTCACCGGTGTCCCGCGGCGGCTCGACCTGATCGGCGAGGTCGTCACGGCCCAGCAGGCGTAGCGCTTCCGCCGCGACATGTTCTTTGGTCAGGCCGTAGTGGGCAAGTACGTCACTGCCGGGTCCGGAGGCGCCGTAGGTGTCGACGCCAACCGATCCCCCTCGGGGACCCGTGTAGCGGCACCAGCCGAGGGTGACGCCCGCCTCCACCGAGAGCCGTGGCGTGCCCTCAGGACCGAGCACGTCCGCCTGATAATCCTTGTCCTGCTTCTCAAAGAGCTCCCAGCTCGGGAGGCTGACGACACGGGCGTTGATCCCATGGTCTTCCAGGATCCCCCGCGCCATGACACAGAGCTCGACCTCGGACCCGGTTCCGATGAGCACGATATCCGGCTTGCCGTCGGCTCCGGCCAGCACATATCCACCCTGTTGCACGCCGCCTTGGGCCTCCGACCGGTCCAATACCGTCAAGTCCTGGCGGGACAGGATCAGCGCCGTCGGTCCACCGTTCGTCAAGGCCATCCGCCAGGCCTCGACCGTCTCGTTCGGATCGGCCGGGCGGACCACCGTCAGCTTGGGAATCGCCCGCAGGCTCATGACATGCTCGACCGGCTCGTGGGTCGGACCATCCTCGCCGACGGCGATGCTGTCGTGGGTGAAGACGAAGATCGATTTGTACTGGCTCAGTGCCGCCAGGCGGATCGCGGGCCGCATGTAGTCCGAGAAGACGAGGAACGTCGCCCCGAACGGGATCACGCCCCCATGCGCGGCCATGCCGTTGACCGCGCTGCCCATCGCGTGCTCGCGGACCCCAAAGTGGATGTTCCGGCCTTCGTATCCCCAGCCGCCGCCGGTCGTCCCCTGCTCGTCGCCGGGCGTTCTGCTTGGAGCCTCAAAGTCACCCTCGCCCTTCATCGCCGTGTTGGTCGAGGGGTTGAGGTCGGCCGAACCGCCGATGAAGTACGGAATCTTCGGCGCGAACCTGGCGATGGTCTCGCCGGACGCCTTGCGCGACGCCATCGGCTTGTCGCCGAGCGCGAAGTGGGGCAGGTCGACGTCCCAACCGTTCGGCAGCGTGCCCTCCATCGCGCGGGTGAAGGAAGCCGCGAGCTCAGGATAGGCCTCGGCATAGGCATCGAAGCGCATCCGCCATTGCGCCTGCGCCTCGGCGCCCCGGTCAAGCGCCTCCCGGAACTTCGAGAGCGCGTCCTCAGGGATATAGAACGCGGGCTCGGCCGGCCAGTCCAGGTTCTCCTTGGTCTTGGCGACGGCCTCGGGACCGAGCGGGCTACCGTGAACGCCGAACGTGTTGGCCTTCGGCGATCCGTAGCCGATGGTCGTCCGGGCCAGAATCAGCGTCGGCCGCTCGGTCTCCGCTCGGGCTTGATCGAGCGCCTCGCGGACGGCTTCCGTATCTTGGCCATCGATGCGCAACGTCTGCCAGCCGAGCGCATCGAAGCGGGCGCCGACGTCCTCACTGAAGGCGAGCCCCGTCGTCCCCGCCAGGCTGATATGGTTCTGGTCGTACAGGTAGATCAACTTGGCTAGCTTGAGGTGACCGGCCAGTGCCGCGGCTTCGAAGGTCACGCCTTCCATCAGGTCTCCGTCGGAGACGATCCCGTAGGTGTAGTGATCGACGATCTCGTGATCGGACCGGTTGTAGTGGGCGGCGAGGAACGCTTCGGCCATCGCCATGCCGACGCCATTCGCGAAACCCTGCCCCAACGGGCCGGTGGTTACCTCGACGCCGGGGGTATGGCCCCGTTCCGGGTGGCCGGGCGTCTTCGATCCCAACTGGCGGAATCGCTTGATCTCCTCCAGCGGGAGGTCGTAGCCGGTCAGATGCAGGAGCGAGTAGAGCAGCATCGAGCCGTGTCCGGCCGAGAGGACGAAGCGGTCGCGGTCGGGCCAGCGAGGGTCGTTCGGGTTGTGCTTGAGGTACTCGGTCCAGAGCACGTAGGCCATCGGCGCCGCGCCGAGCGGCAGGCCGGGGTGACCGGAGTTCGCTTTCTGGACCGCATCGATCGAGAGGGTCCGAATCGTATTAATGGCCAGCGTCTCGAGCGCTGGCGGCGATGCGACGACCACGGGTGAACCTCCTTTTGGGTGCATGGCTGGTGCTTGGCCTCGCGGCGCGGCAACATCGCCGGCGCCTGGCAACCTTTGCGGCGCACGCGGCCTGCCACCGACTGACGCCACCAATATCCCGAAGTATCCCACCGTCACGGCCATCATGCCCGTTTCGCACACAACGGGGGAGGGATCGTTCGCGAGCCTAAGTTGCTCCGAGATCGTCCACGCTCCACGGTCGCGGCGAATCATCTATCGGGGCAATGATGACTGCCGAGATGACGACCATCACCAGGAGACTGAGCACCGCCACCGGGCGACCGAAGCCCAATCCATCCACAACCAGGGTCCACAGCAGGGGGCCGAGGATCGCGGCGAACCGGCCCACCATCGCGTAGAGACCGTAGAACTGGCCGAGATACCGGGGTGGGCTGAGCCGGAGCATGAAGGGACGGTCCGCGGCCCACGTTCCGCCTAAGGCCAAACCAGCGACCGGAGCGACGGCCCAAAAAAGGGACCGAGGGAGATCAAGAAGGGCGATCGTTGCCGTGCTGGCCATGACGAGAGCCCAGAGGATGAGCACCAATTGAAGCGTACGTTTGGGGGCGATCCGGTCCACGATCCTTCCCCACAGGATGCCGCCCGGGATCGCCCCTACGATGCCGGCGAGCAGGACCAGTTGCACCTCGCTATCGGAGAAACCGATCTCATTCGTCGCGTAGATGCCCATGGTTGCGATCATCGTGTTCGCCGCATCGGCGTAGAAGATCCGGCCGACGAGGAAGCGTCCGAGGCCCCGGTAGTCCCGGACTCGCCTCGCGGTCTGGCGCAACTCGCCTACCGCCGCCTTCACTGCTGACGGGCCGAAGCGCGACCCGGTCCGTTTCGGAGGTTCCTTGACGAAGAGGAAGCAGGGTAAGGCGAGCAGAAAGAAGGCGACCGCGGTTAGCCGGAATACGGTCGTCTTCGAGCCCTCGAAGACATCGAGCGTGACGATGCCGATAGCGAGTCCCAGCAGCGCTCCAAGGTAGCCAATGCCGACGCCGAGCCCTCCAATCCGGCCGCGATTGGCCTCGGTGCTGACGGCCGGCAGTAGCGCGTCGTAGAAGATGAGACCACCTTGATAGGCAAAGTTGGCCACGATGAAGATGAGAAGCGACGTGGCCAGCCCCCAGGTGCCGAGGAAGAAGGTAAAGAGGCAGCAAACGACCGTCGAGACGATCAAGAACGGCATGCGGCGTGGTCGCTGATCGGAGAGTGCGCCGAGGAACGGCGCGGCGACGAACATCAGTCCCATCGAGAAGCTGTTCGCCAGCAGGTAGTCCCCATCCCGGCCGCCCATGTCATTGACGACCCAGAGCGAGAAGTAGAGCGAGATGATGTTGAGCGAGAAGATCGTATTCGCGAGATCGTACAGCACCCAGCTGTTCACCGCCCGGCGCGGGATTACCCGGTTCTTTGCCTCAGACGAGATTGCCATCGCCTGTTGCTCAGTGGCGGTCAGATCACACCATCCTCTCGCAACGCGGCGACCGCGCCACCATCGTATCCGAGCTCACGCAGAATCTCGTCGGTCTGGTCGCCCACGTCAGGGACCGCGTCCATTCGGGGATCCATCCCCTCCAGATCGAACCCTGGTAGGATCGCCTCGATCGGTCCGGCAGGCGTATCGACGGAATGCCACCGGCCGCGGGCCTGCAACTGCGGATGATCGATGAACTCCCCGACATCCCGCACCTCGCCATAGGGGATGTCGGCGGCTTCCAGTCGTTCGGTGATCTCTTCTCTCGAATGGGAGGCGAAAGCTTGCTCGATCGCGGATTCCAATGTTTGCCGGTTAACCCGCCGGTTGGCCGAGGTCGCGAACCGGACGTCATCTTCCCACTCTGGGTGCTCACAGACCATCGAGCAGAACCGCCGCCATTGGTCCTCGCTTTGGACGGCCAGGTTGACACTTAGCCCGTCACCACAGCGATAGAGCCCATAGGGCACGACCGTGGCGTGGCGGTCACCCGCTCGAGCGGGGGGTTCCCCGCCATATCGTGTGAAGAGCGCGGGGTAACCCATCCATTCGGCCAGCGCGTCGAAGAGCGACGACTCCACAAGCCGGCCCTGCCCGGTTACCCGCCGCTCGTAGAGGGCGGCGAGGGTGCCGAAGGCGCCGTAGACGCCGGCGCCAATGTCGCCGACCGAGATTCCGACCTTCGCCAAGCGATCCTCGGTGCCGGTGGTGGCCATGACGCCCGTCTCGCCCTGTAGCAAGAGGTCAAAGGCCTTGCGATGCTCGTAGGGACCGCTCCGCCCGTAGCCGGAGATGGAACAGATCACCAAGGACGGGTAGCTCTCGCGGAGCCGGGCCGCGCCCAGCCCGAGGCGTTCGATGGCGCCCGGGCCGAGGTTCTGGACGAACACGTCCGCTCTCGCGATCAGTGTCTCCAGAATCGCGATGGCTTCGGGCCGCTTGAGGTCGAGTGTCAGGGAACGCTTGTTCCGGTTGAGCCAGACGAAGTAGGAGGACAAGCCCTTGACCGAAGTATCGTAGCGTCGGGCGAGGTCGCCACCGCCTGGCCGCTCGACCTTGATGACATCGGCGCCCAGGTCCGCGAGGTGCCGGGAGCAGAGCGGTCCGGCGAGCGCTTGCTCGAGGGCCACGACGCGAACGCCGTCGAGCGGACGCCGATTTGAACCACTGCCCGCCGCGGGATGTCCTGGCGTCGCGTGAGGATCGCTCGGCACCGCGCACCCTCCAGTCTTTACGGACGAGGCATGACCGGCGGGATGGTACCGCATCCATAGCGCTGTCGCGCGCCGTGCCTACGGCGCAGACAGCGAGAAGGCGTCGTCGGCCAGAACGGCATGAACTCCCCGCACGCCATTGACGACTTGGGTGATCCGGAGATCGACCACCACACTTGCCAGTGCCAGCGCGTCGGCCCGTTCAAAGCCATGCAGCTCACCCATCAGGTCCAACATGGCATCAAGGGCAATGGCCATCGCTTCGTCGAGGTCTTCATCGAAGCCAAAGGTGATCCAGGCGGACGCTGTTCGAGCGCGCGGCGTGGTCAGGCGCAGCTCAGGATGCAGGCGTAAGGTGAGATCGACCCGCTCCATCGGGCACTCGATGGCCGTGCCACTGGCTTCGCCGTCACCTTGGGCGCCATGGCCGTCGCCGGCGGAGATGAGCCCACCTGGCACGGCCACGGGAAGGAAGACTCTGCTTCCGGAGAAGAGCTCCTTACAGTCGATGTTCCCACCGGTTGGGCGAGGTGGGGCGGTAGGGTGGATGCCGCGTTCGGCCGGGGGCATCCCAATCACTCCGAGAAACGGTCTCAGTGCCACCTCACGGCCCCTGTGGTCCTGAGCGACGCCGCGGTCTGGATCGAGGGTCCACCGGAGACGGTGCTCAGGATGATCTTTGCCGAATCCGAGCCGCTCGTTGACGGACGAGTCGAAGCCACCGGCAAGGTTCCAGCCCCAGGTTCCAGTCCGCAATTGACCAATCTCGACCTCGATGGTCATCCCAGGCTCGGCTCCACGGATTGCAACCGGCCCGCAAAGCGCATGACCCTTGTCGCGCTCCGGGTCACGCGGGGCGAACTGCTTCGCGGCCGTGCCGTCAGCCCCAGGTGGTTCCATTCCCCACCGCGCGTCCAACGTGCGAAATCGGACAGTGTCGCCGGAATCGATCGTCAGAATCGGGAGCAACTCGCGCGAAAAGTGGCCGTGCAACGTCTCACGGGTTGGTTCTATCTGGTGGGTAGCCACGGACATCTCTCTTTCTAAACACGCCAAGCCATGTTGCGCATGATTATTACCCGGCCGCGCCCACGAGCGCGCGCACGGTGGACATTTACCGGGTTCGTCACGATCCCATCGTCTTTGGCGGCCGTGTCG
>DASYWB010000042.1:0-7346 GCA_035936495.1 Thermomicrobiales bacterium | reverse complement strand
GCGCAGCTCGGCCTGCCGCCTGTCGCCCAGAATGATTGGGTCGGCGCCGGTACGTGGGGCGCCCGAACGACCACGCGGGTTGTGCCGGCGGAGCCGCTCTTCCCGAAGATCGAGGCGACTGGTAGCTGACGCTTCAGATAGCGCGCGTGCGACAATCGGTGATATGAAGTGATTAGCGTCGGCTGCCGCGCGGTAGCCGGTGCATGATGAGGGAGATCAACGTGGACGTTACATTCCAGTCAGGTGAGCCGCTTACCCACGCGGTCGATGCGCTCGTCGTGCCCGTCACCAGGACCGGCGACGGACCGGAGGTCGGCGGTCTCGCGGCCGAGGCCGCTGCCAAGCTGGGTGGGGAGCTCAAGACCTTGATCGCGGACGCCCGCTTTACGGCGAAGATCGGCAGCACGCTTAGGGTGCCAACGCTCGGCAACCTCCCAGCGCGTCACCTGATCCTCACCGGGATTGGGTATCCGGCGCGGCTGGATGCCGACCGAGTGCGCCGTGCTTGGGCGGCCGCCGCGCTCGCCGCGCGCCAGAGTGGCGCGAAGACGGTCGCTTCGGCGTTGCCGCCCGCGGCCGGTGCGCTAGACGGCCCGGCGTCGCTGCTAGCGGCAGCCGAGGGGATCAGGCTCGCCACCTACCGATTCACCAAATACTACGGCGCCGCCCGGAAGGACGACCCCGTACCGGCGGCAGTCGACCGATGGACGTTCGTTAGTGATGGTGTCGAGGCGAACGTCGCCGCGGCCGCGCTCGATCAGGCGGCAGCGATCGCGGCCGGCGTCTCCCTCGCGAGAGATCTGGTCAACGAACCCGCGAGCGTGATCAACCCGGTATCGATGGCCGACATCGCCCGTGAGGTGGCGAAAGACGCCGGTCTCGAGATCACCGTTCTCGGACCGGAGGAGCTTGGGAAGCTGGGCGCCGGGGCGATGCTGGCCGTTGGTAAGGGCAGCGCGACGCCACCCCAACTGATCCATCTCACCTACCGTCCGAGTGGCGCCAATACCGGGAAGGACGATCGCGTGATCGGCCTGATCGGTAAGGCGATCACCTTCGACACCGGCGGCTACTCGATCAAGACCCACGAGGGTATGCTCGAGATGAAGGTCGATATGTCGGGGGGCGCCGCTGTCCTGGGAGCGATGGCGGCGCTCGCCGCTGTCGGCTGCCCGTACGTGGTTCACGGCGTCATCTGCGCGGCGGAAAACATGATCTCCGACAAGGCGTTCCGGCCTGGCGATATCCTGACGGCCAGCAATGGCGTGACGATCGAGGTTCACTCGACCGACGCTGAAGGCCGGCTCGTCCTCGCGGATGGGCTCGTCTACACCGCTCGCCAGGGTGCGACCGAGCTGATCGACCTCGCGACCCTGACCGGCGCGGCCGTCGTCGCGCTCGGCAATGGCACGACCGCCCTCTTTGCCAGTGATGATGACCTTGCCGCGGCGCTGTTGGACGCCGCGTCCGAAGCCGGCGAATCGACTTGGCGGATGCCGCTGACCAAGGGTATGGAAGAGCAGATCCGTGGGCACATCGGTGACCTCAAGAACACCGGTGGCCGCCCCGGCGGCGCGATCACCGCCGCCCTTTTCCTTCAGCACTTCCGCGAAGGTCTCCCCTGGGCCCACCTCGATATCGCCGGTACCGCCTCGGCGTCGAAAGCGCGTGGGTACATTCCCAAGGGAGCGACCGGCACCGGCGTCCGGACGCTACTGACCTACCTATCAGGCAGCTGAACACAGCCCGCCCGGGGACCAGCCGGCGGCGCGGAGCCTAACGGTCGGCACTCTCGGAGCCATGGGACACGGCGCGTATGAAGCATCCGGACCAAAGGCTCTTCTACTACAGATTTTGGGCTAGCTCCGCCCGCGCTTCTGGGCTGAGCTGGAGCAGTTCTTGGCGCGCGGCGGGCGACAGCCCAACGCGGTCGAAGAACTTATCCAACCGCTCGTCTACGGATCGAGCCGTCTCTTCATCGACGCGTAACGACGTCAAGTCGGAGCCAATCGCATCCGCGATCCGGTCGAGCACGTCATAAGACGGCACCGTCAGCCCGCGTTCAATGCGGCTCAGGTGAGAAGGCGAAATACCGGCTCGGCCCGCCACGGTCTGCAACGATATCCGCTGGGCCTGTCGCAGCGCCTTGATCACAGGACCAATTCGCTGGCGAACGATGGGCCTATTGGGTTCAGGTGCTGAAGACATAAAGAACATCCTTTCAACTGGCGCTGATTGCTGGCAGGGACTCGGTAGTTCCCCGCGGTAAACAACCCGGGCCCGGCAGTTCCATTATACCCCGGCCATGGTTTGGCGCGTATTGGCCGACTATGGCCTGGACGAAATGATTGCCCAAGGCTCAACCATGCTCAAGACTCTACGAATGTTGGTCTGGATCATATTCATCTGGGGACGTGCGATGCGTTCCCGAGCGTGTGTGATTAGGATTTCGGGTAAAGAGTCGGCATCGCCCAAGGCGGCCGCCCACATTACGGACTCCGGCACCATTGAGCCGAAGTCCGTATAAGATCTCGATGCGCCGGGTCCAGTTCGCGCGCTGCCTTCGATAGCACGTCTGCTGACGAGATCAGCAGGTCGTCGCAGCAATGCCTCCAACGAGTCGCTTGTCGCGACCAGGTCCATCAGGCTTCGTGCTGCATCAGGGGCGAAGATGACGAGCCGGTCGATGTCACCAGGACGCCGAAATCTTCACGCAAGACAGACCCACCAAGGGCAAGCTCCGTAGCCTTCCATCGCTGGCAGAAGCGAGCGATCTTGCCCAGGGGGAGATGGACTCACGCGGCAGGCGTCGCCATCGCGCCGGGGATGGGCACCACCCGGTCGATCACGTAGTTGCCTTCGCGTTCGACGAGGACGACGAAGCTCCGGCCCGTTTCCGTATCGGTGGTGGTGACGATCGCGCCAATCCGCCCATCCAGCAGGACCTGAACGTCCTCGATGGCGTCGAGCGACACTTGCACCTCGGCCGGCGCGGCGATGGGCGTCGCCAGGAACTCGTAGATCGCGGGCGACATCGTCGGCAGACCAGCATCCACGAGTAGCGAGGCGATATAGGAATCAGTCAACGTAGAGAAGAGGCGCAGCGTATCACCGGCGTTCCCGCAAGCAAGGCTTTGGCGGATCGCCGCCGTAACCGCCTCGACGGTCTTCTCGTCGGCTGGAGTGCCCTCCGGCAGGGTAAATGTCTCGGGCGTCGCGGCCAGTGCCGCCGCCGGGGTCGCGAGAGAGGGATCAGGCAGCGATTCGAGCGATCTGGGCTCGACCGTGCATTCCTCCGGCGGAACTGGCTGGTGATCGCTTGGTGGAGCAGGTGAAACATCCTGGGCGACCGCGGGCATGGTGCCGAACCCAAGGACGGCGATGGCCGCCAGAAGTAGGAGCGCAGACCATATCTTCCGGTAAAGCATCGGACTCTCCCTCACTCTACGCGTCATCCGTAGCCACGACTCGGCTACTGGCGCCGCGGGTAAACATACCCGATCGGTGGCCCGACGTCGTCACAGTGTCAGTGGGGATCTCATGCTCCATCCTGCCGAGCGCCATGAACCCGACCCGAGCATCAGGGGCGAAACTGACCAACAGTCAATATGACTGTCCGGCCCAAAGTCCTCGCGGAGTGCTGAGCCGAACAGGGCAAGCTCAACGATCTTGTTGCGGCGGCAGTAGTCGGCCAGCGTGGCGAGTGGCAAGTCAAGCTGGAGCGTGGCGACGGGCATCGTGGTGACTCCTGGATGGTCCATGCGGCACTCAACATCAATCACCGATGATGCCGCCAGCATACTCAACGGTACTGGTTGGTGTCACACGAATCTCCTTGTGCTGTCCGCACGCGCGTAGCAGGGGTTATCCATGAGCCGCGCCAGCTACAACGGTCAGGATCCGCTCATCACGCATCACGAGGTCGACTTGTACGGGGCATCGCGGGCGACCAACGTGCCACTGGGGATGATGACGTCTGACAAAGAACCGCTCATGTGCGATGGTAACCATTTGGGCCGTGGAGAATGGCTAAGTCAAGACAAGTGCTTGAGCCCGGACATTGGTAAAGAACGTTTCCAACTCGATAGATCGCGTCTCGACGATGATTTCTTGCACGGCGTGCCACATTCAAGAAGCGTCGCGCTGTCGCGACGTGACGGTCTATCATGCTGCATAAACCGTGTACGCGGTGTCTAGAATCTCTCGATGGCGAATCGGGTTTCGGCTCTCTTCGACGGCACTCCGTTCCACAAGGTTCACGGGTCGGCCAACGAGATCTGACAGTTTGTTTTGCATCCTCGCGATGTCGAAGATGCCCCAATCAGCGTCGGCCTCGAACGTGACAAGCACATCCAGGTCGCTATCCGTGTTGAAATTGCCACCCAGCGCTGACCCAAACACCGCCAGTTCAGCAATGTGATTGCGATGACAAAACGTCCGGAGTATCTCCAGAGGGAGGCGGGCTTGCTCCGCCAGGGTGGGGTAGATATCGGTCATGTGTTCATCTCCCGTTCGTTTGAAGATCCTACATTGAATCTCATGGGACCGAGCTTCGTGCTCTCCACGTTATCACAAACCGGTGCCACCGCTTGGCGATGGTGGTGGCACCGGGCCGCGCGGAGACCGGTTGGTCGATCGGGTAGGCGTCGATCTGGAGACCGGCGTCATCCGGGCGGCCAGCGCGGTCCCAGGCGATGACCTGATTGGCGAGGCGTTCTGCCAGATCGTGACGGGGACCGTAGGGCCGAGCGACGAGGCGAACGGGTTGATCCGGCTGGGATGTGTCGGCGGGCGCGAGGAGGACGATGGCGTCCGGCTCCACCAGTCCAAGTGTTGCGGACCATTCGTGCATCACGATGGGGATGACCGGCGCGTCACCTTCGGTGTGTACCAGGCAGAACCCCGTCTCGTGGAGGGCGAGCCAGAGGCTCAAGCCCGACCATGCCTCCCGGCCCCGCGGCACAGCGATACCCACCGGCTGGTCGCGGCCAGGCGACGCGAGCAAGGCGTTGATCGTTCCCGGATCCACGGACGTTTGGTCATCGAGCGAGAGGGTCAGGCCATTCTCGCGTGGGCCGAGCGCCACGAACCCTTCCGGCCCGGCGAAGGCGCCGCGCAGGCGCATGAAGGCACAGTTACTGACCGAGACGCTCTTCAGGTGGTCGCCGTCGCGCTCGAAGGCGACTGTCCGCTGGGCGCCGCGGAGCCAGAGGGGGATGAGCAATCGGCCCGTTGGAGCGAGTTGGTCAACCCAAGCAGGGGCGATGTCCCAAGCACCGACCGTGAGGATGATCCGGTCATACGGTCGCCCCGCCGGCCAGCCGTGGCCACCGTCCGCTTGGATCAGTTCCACGCGCCCGCTTTCGGGTACCGCGGCCGCCGCCAGATGCTCGGTGGCATTCGCAATGATGTCCTCATCGATATCGATGCTGACGACCAGGCCGTCCGATCCGGCCAAACGAGCGAGCAGGGCCGCGTTATATCCGGTGCCGGCGCCAATCTCCAGGATGCGGTGGCCGGGTCGCACATCGAGCTGCTCGAGCATGATCGCCATCGCCGCCGGTTGGGACGATGAGCTGATCGGCACGCCATCCTCACGGCGTTTGGTCACAATGGGTTTATCATGGTAGACGCGATCGAGTGGCTCGCCCGGCAGAAACAGATGACGCGGGACCGTGCGAAACGCGACCTCGAGCGCCGCGCTCCTGATCATCCCGTCTTCGACGAGCTGATCAACCAGCGCCTGGTGCAAGATGGGCGCGTCCAGCGCGTCGGTGGCAACCCCGGGGGCTGGATCATCGGCGATCCTCCTGCACCTCGTTCCTATTCGAGTCGCCCTCCCGCGCAAGGGGCGACCTATCCGAAGTCGAACAGGTCCTCTAGGAAGCTACCGCGCTTGCGACGCTTCGGATGGCCACCACGCTCACCGTGGGCGTAGTCCCGGTCGCGGTCGTATCGATCGTCTCGATCCTCATGGCGATCCCGGCGGCCGCCATCCCGCTGAGCAGGGGTCACGGTCTCCGGCGCGGCAGCGAATGTGGCCGCCGAGCGCTCGATGATCTTGTCCAGCTCCCCACGATCGAGCCATACCCCCCTGCAGGTCGGGCAATAATCGATCTCGATTCCCTGCCGGTCGGTCATCTGCAACGTCGTACTGTCCACGGGACACTGCATGAGACTAAACCTCCTCAACCTAACGATGCGATAGTGTTCTCCCTAACGGACCCCGTCGACGACCCCTTCGCGTGAAGCGAGTTCAGGGTTCAGACGCGTCATCAGCAGGAATGGGACCTCGGTTTCGCGAACAGGGCTGGTGAAGGTCGGGCCGGCAACGAAGCCGGCTCGGTCGTAGACGCGGATCGCGCGGATGTTGAATGCCGCGACGACGAGGCGAAGCATTCGCGGTCGAAAGCGTTCAGCCGCGAAGACGAGGCCAGCGCGCACGAAGCGCAGACCGTTACCACGGCCGGTCACGTCCGGCCGCATCCCGAGGCCGATGTCGAGCGCGGGCGCACTGTAGAGCCTGGAGCGTTGAGCGCCGATGACGCGCGCGTTTTGACCAAAGGTAAAGAAACCGGCCAGCGCTCCGGCTTCGTCTTCGACCGCGATGTAGTTATGAGCGGGATCGAGTAACTCGGCGAGGTTCGACTCGCCAATATCATAGAAGGCATACGGATCGGGATAGCGCCAGGTGCAGACCTGTTTGGCATCCACCTCCGTGAGCGGGCGAATGCGATACGCGATCTCCTCAGCGTTGTTGTTCACGGAAGCGCCAAACCGTTCATTACGAGGACCAGCACGCCCGAACCGACCAGGCGGCGGTCGGCACCCGACCGCGGATAACCGGCCGTGCGGCCCGCGAACCCCGCGCTCGCTTGTCCCAAGAAGCGTGAATAGTGAACGATCTGGATGGACGAGATCAACGTGGTTATCTCTAGCCCCGAGAACCCCGCCCCGGCATGGATGAGCGGAATGATGGTCATCGCGGTGTCTGCCGCGGAGCGACACGGGGAGGGCGTACCAAGAACGATCCTTCAAGCCGGCTGCACTGTTCCTTTCTCGTCATCCTAACGATGAGGCAATGCCCGGGGTCGCCCGGTTGAGGATCGGACCGAACATCGGGTCCAAGGAACAACGGAAGCCACACGCAAAGGCCTACAGCTGCTTGTCCGGGAGGACCGCCAGCCAGAAGTGTATCCACGAGAGACCTTCATCCTGGGGATCAATATCAACCATCCGCTCGCGCCATCTAGGAGGGAAGAACGGCAAGAATGCGATCCGTGAGGTCCCCCATCGTCACCTCGTCCTCCTCTTCGTAGACGGCGCCTTTGCCCTCTCCGCGTATG
>DASYWB010000041.1:0-5545 GCA_035936495.1 Thermomicrobiales bacterium | reverse complement strand
CGTCGAGTTCCCGCGCGATAGCAGGGATGACGTGTCCGGAGTCGCGCACCTGCCCCAGACTGACGAAGACGACGCCGTCCGGAAACTCGTTATCAAGGCCTTCCGCCACTCGCAGCGCGAGCCGCGTCTTGCCGACGCCGCCGGGCCCAGTCAACGTCACGAGCCGGATCTCGTCCAGCATGAGCAGCGAGCGCACCTGTGCGATCTCTCGCCCACGGCCGACCAGCGAGGTGAGCGGCACCGGCAGCGGCACGCGGGGGAACCGCGAGCCCGGCACCGGGAGGGGTGTCACCGGCGAGACAGGGTGTAGCTTGCCAGGCGGCAGGCTGGCCATCGCTGATTCCTTCGGCAGGGTGGTCACAGGTGTATACCGACATCATTGACGGCTCCGAGGGGTATGTCAAGCGTTGTTGACTGTCATCCGGCTGTCATTGGTGGGAGAGGGACGGAGGCTGAGCGCCTGACCGGCGATGGGTGGTCGAGACAACGTGCAACCCCCTGCCAGCTAGTCATTCGCACCGTGCACGTTTGGCGGGAGGCCGCGGTGGCGAGTGGCTAGGTGGCGATGTAGCAGCGCACGGTATCTTCCGCGCTCATCGACTCGAGGCCGGGGTGGGGCGTATACTGACACCCTGTAAGAATCAATCGCGGAGCAGCGGAGCAGCGGAGCTAGTGTTGGTCACCGCGACCGGAGTGGAGCAGGAGAACGATGGCGAAAGCGCGCCACGGTGCAAAGAGCACAGGCATGGGGAACGAATCAGCGTCAGCAGGAGAGTCCGCGCCGACGGCGCTCCCGCCTGCCCGCGCCCGGAGAGCTGCTGAGCGACGCCGAAAGGAAGCAGCCCAGCGCCGGCGTCCCTGGCTACTGGCGGCCGTGGTGGCTGGTGCGCTGGTGATAGCTGGAGTGTGGTTCTCCTTTGCGCAAGGCGGGGGAAATGACGCAATCGGCGTACAGGCCATCGCGAATCTCGACGCTCCCGATGTCCACTCGCTCATCGTGGATCCCCAAGATCCCGAGCACATCCTGTTCGGCAGCCACTCCGGCATCCAGGAGAGCTATGACGGCGGGTTCACCTGGGAGCCAGGTGGCCTACAAGATACCGACGCGATGCAGATGGCGGCGAGCCCGAAGGCGCCCGAGACGGTCTACGTGACCGGTCACGACGTATTCCAGGTCAGCCGTGACGGTGGAGAGACCTGGCAGCCTCAGGCGCACGACTTGCCCGGCACCGACATCCACGGCTTCGCCCAAGACCCAGCGGATCCTCAGCACCTCTATGCCTACGTCGCGGGGACGGGTGTCTTCACCTCCCACGATGGTGGCACGACGTGGACGCCGCTAACCACGCAGCCGCCGGGCGGTGGTATGCACCTGGCTCTGGCCTCCAGTGGCGTGGCGCTCTACGCTGCCACGGAAGCGGGTATCGTGGCGAGCCGGGATGATGGAGCCACCTGGGAGCCTCTCCCAGCTCAGCCGGAAGCTCCCGTCATCAGTCTCGCTGTATCGGCAAGCGACCCCGAGATTCTCTATGCCGGCACGCACGACGGCCTCGCTCGGAGCACGGACGGCGGCACAACTTGGACAACCGTCGGACCGGAAGACGTTCCCGCCGTGGCCCTCGCCGTAACACCGACTGAGCCGGACCGGGTCCTCTTCGTGAGCGACGAGGGTGCCGTTTATCGGAGCGATGACGGCGGCCTAACTTGGCGATCGCCTCGCTAGCAAGAGTCCTGGGGAGGTGCAGCATGGGCATTCAGCGTTTCAACCTCGGCGGCAGCGGCCTCAGCCGTGTGCTAGGCGAGCTCGAGGCGCGCGTCATGGAGGCCGTCTGGCAACTGGGTACGCCAACGGGCAAGGACATTTGCGCCCTCCTGGGCCCAGGGTCACACTACAAGACCGTCCTCACGGTTGCCAATCGCCTGGTGGAGAAAGGCCTGCTGATCCGCGAGCCATCCCAGGGACGCGCCTTTCGCTATCATGCGGCCGAGGAACGTGATGTCTTCCTCGCACGAGTCTCGACGAGCGTGGCAAGTGGGCTGATCGGGGAGTTTGGTCGTCATGCCCTCGCTCCCTTTGTCCGAGCGGCAGAAGAGGTCGACCCCTCCTACCTGGAGGAGCTTGAGCGCCTGCTGCGCGAGCGGAAGGAGACAGGCGCATGAGAGGCGCCCGGTTGCTCGATTGTTGCCGGCGCGCATGCCCGGCCTTCGTGGCGGTGCTCACCGCGATAGGGCTGAGCTTCCCCGTGCTGGTGCCGCCGGTGCTGTTGCCAATCGCACGCGCCTATCGGGCGCTCTGCGAGCACTATCCGATTCTCGCCCTGGTGACCTTCCACACATCCGCCCCTTCGATGGCTCTTCTCCTCACATTGCTCGGACTCGCGTTGGGTGCCGGCGTCGGGGCGGGAGGCGCCCGTACCATAAGCTCCGTGCACTTCAACCTTCGGCTCCACCGCGCGGGCGAGGCGTCGCCGCCACGGCTTGCTCAGGCGGCGACGAACCTCGGGATCGATGGTCGAGTCACCTTCATCCCGGCAGCCACGCCGGCAGCATTCTGCTATGGATTCTTCCGGCCGCGGATCGCCATCACCGGTGGGATTGTGGCACGGCTCGATGAAGGCGCGCTCACCGCCGTTTTGGCCCACGAGCGCCATCATCTTCGCCGCCGTGATCCCCTTCGCTACCTGGCGCTGCATGTGCTCGCCGCCAGCACATTCATCCTGCCCATGATGCCGGCGCTGCGAGATCGCTGGCAGGCCCAGATCGAGCTGGCGGCGGATCGCGCGGCGTTGGCGGTGACTTCCCCTTACGACCTCGCGGCCGCGCTCCGGCTTCTCTTGCTGACGCCGCAACTTATGCCAGCTGGCGTGGCCGGTCTAACCGCGACAGAAGCACGTATCGCTCAGCTCACCGGTGAACCGCGCCTACCGGCGATACCGATCCGCTTGGCCATCGCCACGGGGGGTGTTTTCGTCGCCTTGGGCGCGAGTATGGTAGCCCTTGGCGCCTCGGCCAACCTCGTACCGATGCTCTGCCGCTTCTGCACGGGCGGAGGCTAGGAGACCTAGAACGGGCAGGGGGCATGGCGGGCGAGTGCAGGGGCGCGTGATATTCTTACACGAGATAAGATTGAGGGCGGGGGCGGTTGAGAGGAGACAGTTGCATCCCCGCCGTGCGGGGATCAAAACGCCTGGCGTAGTTGATTGTCCGGGGCCCATCAACGTTACCCACTATTGGAGCGCTGGGGTACGGAAAAGGGTCGCGGAACGGCGCGATGATTCGGCGTGCGGAAGCTGCTGGCGCGGGAAGGAACGCCGGCTAGCCCTCGCGGAGGTCTCGCTAGGCAGAGGTGTCCAGCGGCTGGTATGGAGGCACGCGATGTTCTCGGTGTGATGACGCGGACCGCGGCCGTCAGAGGCGCCAGTGATGCGTTTGACCCCGAGGTCGTGATGGAACTGGACGTGCGGCGAGTACCGTAGGCTTACGAGCTGTAAGCCTAGGAGAGTCAATCTGGAGGAGGATCACGCCATGTGTATGAGCTGCGGCTGCGGAAGCCCAAACGATAGCCACGGGGACGAGCGCAATATCACCCAGGACGATCTGAACCGGGCCGCGCAGGCGGCGAACATCAGCCCCGAGCAGGCGGCGCAGAATGTCATGGACTGCTGTGGGCAGATGGGTGCGTCCCAGGAGGGACAGGAGCAGGAAAGATGAGTGAGACAACGCGGATGGTACTGATTGCCCTCGGGGTGGCGTTGCTAGTCGTGGTCCTGGTGCCGGGCCTGCTAATGACCGGCATGATAGCTTCGATGATGGGCGGCGGCATGATGGAGGGCTGGGGCGCCGGGGTGACCGGTGCCCTCGTCCTGCTCGTCGTGGCGGCCGGTGTGGCCCTCGTGGCCATCGCTCTCCGTGGGCGGCGATAGCAAGCGAGAAGGGAGTTGCTAGTATGTTGAAACGAATGATGCCTTCCCTGGTGGTCGCGACGTTGGGTATCGGGGTCGTGGCAGGAATGTGGTGGATCGGCGGGGGGAGTACCCTAGCCCGCGAAGATCCCGGCTGCAGCGAGCGGGATGTGGGTGGTCCCTTCATGGGGATGGCCGATCCAGACGCTCCGTACGACCTGCGCTTCATCGACGAGATGATCATGCATCACCAGGGTGCGATCATGTCCGCGGAGATGATGATCGAGGACTCGGAGCGGCCCGAGCTGCGCGACCTGGCGCAACGTATCCAGGAGAGCCAGCAGCGCCAGGTCGCCCAGATGCGCGAGTGGCGCGCTCAGTGGTATCCCGACGCGCCCGCCCCGGCGATGGACATGGAGCCCATGGGGGACATGATGAGCGGCGGCATGATGGACGGGATGATGAGCGGCGGCGGCATGATGAGTGACGGCGGGATGATGGGCATGATGATGGGCGGAGAGCGTATCGATCGAATGTTCCTACGGATGATGATCCCGCACCACCAGCTCGCCGTTGAGATGGGCGAGGACGCCCTCCAGCGGGCCGAGCATCAGGCGCTCAAAGGCCTGGCCGAGGAGATCATCCAGGGGCAGTCGGCCGAGATCGAGGAGATGGAGCGGTACCTCCAGGACTGGTACGGAGTGGAGTCGACCCGCGATGCCGCCGGCGGGATGCAAGACATGATGCACGGCATGATGGGTGGGTGCTGATGCTCAATGGTGAGGTGTCATAGGAACCGGGCAGGGCAAACCAGGAAGGAGCGGAGGTGACCGTCCCAGACGAAACGGAACGGGTCCGGCGTCTCTATGATGACGCGGCCAGCAAGTACGACCGGCTTGTCGGCTTCGCAGAGAAGGTGCTCTTTGGCGACGGTCGCCGCTGGGTCTGCGCGCAAGCCCAAGGCGACGTGCTGGAGATCGCCGTCGGGACCGGTCGCAACTTCCCCTTCTACCCGGCCGACGCGCGGCTCGTCGCGATCGACGTGAGCCCGGGGATGCTCGACGTCGCCCGCGCTCGGGCCCAGGAGCTTGGCCGTGAGGTCGATGTGCATCTTGGCGACGCCCAGGCCCTCGACTTCCCGGACGCGCGGTTCGACACCGTGGTCTCCACCCTCGCCCTCTGCACGATCCCCGACGAACGCGCGGCGGTCGCGGAGGCCAAGCGGGTGCTGCGCCCCGGCGGCCGGTTCTTGCTGCTGGAGCACGTCCGCAGCCCTCGCCTGCCCGTGCGTGCCGTCCAGCGGCTGCTCGAGCCGCTCTTCGTCCGCCTCCAAGCCGACCACCTGCTGCGTGAGCCGCTTAAGGTGATCGAGGCGGAGGGCTTCGTCGTCGAACGACTCGAGCGCTCGAAATGGGGCCTCGTCGAGCGACTCGCGGTCCGGAAACCGACGTAGGCGGTATCAGTGGGCGACGTGACGGACGTGCGCCTGAATACGTTCCGGCTGCCCACTGGGCCAATGCCAACCGAGCCGACGACAGTGTCGCACGCGGATTGGAACGAAGGGTCGCCGGCGATGCCCGCACCCGGCACACCGGCCGAGCAACGCGTGCTCAGCGAGGCAGCGACGACGGTCACGGACCCAG
>DASYWB010000040.1:0-4012 GCA_035936495.1 Thermomicrobiales bacterium | reverse complement strand
GATGCCCTTGAGGAGGCGCTCTGGGCGGCGCTCCGCGCGTTGGAAGAACAGGTCGCTCTGGCGCGGCGCCGGGGGGTATGGCTCACGAGCGGCAACAACAGGCGGCGGCACAGCGTTACGATGAACGGGCCGAGAGAGCCCAGCGCCAAGCCGCGACGATCAAGCAGGTCTAGCCTGACCGGCCCCTCCCGTCGCTGGTTTCGCATCCTTAGAGGGATACGGATACGGGCTCCAGGTGACGGTGATGGGTATGTCAGCCAACAACCCTCACCCCAACCCTCCTCCCTTTCTCTCCCGGTCGGGAACAATCATGGAGTGATCTCGCCGAGCGCCGCGATCTGGTCCTCGGTATGGCCCGCCTCCTTCAAGGGGGCAATGATGTCGTTCTGGAGATCGGGAACGTAGCAGGCGAGGAGGACCGCGCGGCCATCTGGTACGAGTGTGAACGCTCCCAACGCCGTCGGAATGATGCATGACTCCGCCCGGTTGAGGGTCTCGACGCCGCCGGCATAGGCGATGCCGACGGGGTCGCCGAGGTTGGTAAGGGTCAGGCAGCGCTCCGGATGGGCAGGTTCCCGGTGAGGCTGGACCAGATTCCAGCGTTCCAGGGCAAAATGCGGGCCGACGCACTCGACGACATAACGGTTGGTTCCGATCCATCGGGTGAGGCCGTGGTTGGGCCGGGGCAAAAAGTCCGTTCGCAGCTCATCCATCGTCTCCGCGATGTTGGCATCCCAGGTTTGCTCGTCGAGCTTGTTGCCGTAGAGATCGGTCGGCATGACCGACTGCGCCAGATCCGATGTCTGCTGGACCTCGAAGATCAGTGTGTCCGGCCCGAAGGAATGGATGACGCCACCCGGCACATAGATCGTATCGCCCGGTTCGATAGCGTAGCGGGGCATGACCGCGTCGTAATCCTGGCGCTTGAAGGCGTCGATGATCTGATCGCGCGACGTACCCGGCTTGATGCCGGCCAGGATGGTGGCGCCCGGCTCGCAATGGAGGATATGCCAGGCTTCGGACTTGCCGTTGGGCTCACCGTACTTCCGCCTGGCGGTCTCGTCGTCGGCATGGAGGTGGACGGGCAGCATATGGGAAGCGTCGAGGAACTTGGCGAGGATGGGGAACCGCTCGCCACGCCAGCCCTCGCCGACGAGCTCATCGGGGTGTGTCTCGACGAGATCGTGCAGGGTCTTGCCGGCGAACGGCCCGTTTTTCACGGTGCCCGTCGTGTCCTTGTAGTCGCTGATCTCCCAGGTCTCGGCGACGATGCCGTCGGGCACACCTTGCTTACCGAGCATCTCGGGAATGAGGCGCTCCCCGAAGCTATAGGCGCGGACGTGAAAGGTGAGCTTGATCGGGTGCCATTGCATGAGAGACTCCTGTCGGAAGTCGGAGCTTGTCGTTGGTTGCAAACACGAGGGAAATCCTACCGCGAAAGTTGGGCTGGCTCAGCGCCCTCATCTCGGCCATGATGGACTGCTTCAATGTTGTTGCCATCCGGATCCCAAACATAGCCGGCATAATAAGTCGCATGGTATTCGGCACGGAGGCAGGGTGGAGACTTCTCGAGACCGCCGTTTGCAAGGGCTGACGCGTAGAATGCATCGACGGCGTTTCTGTCTTGAGCAACGAATGCGACATGGGCATGAGTGGTCGGTTCTTGATGCTGGTGGATGCCAAAATCATCGGCAGAGGTGACGCCGAAGGCGACGCCGTCACTGTCTTCATACATGACGTGAAAGCCGAGAGGTGCGAGCGCCGCCTCGTAAAAGCGACGGCTCGCTTCAATGTCTCTTACCAAAAAGCCTACATGGTCCACCACCACGCGCCGTACCGTCATAAGCACAAAATCCTTTCCCCGTGCTGCTTGCGATGTAGCAAACTGTCGTCCAATCATAGGGGGATAATCAATGACACGCTCCGTGGTGCTGGGCGTGGACTCCAGCACGCAGTCGACCAAGGTGGTGGCGGTCGATGTGAAGACGGGCGAGATTGCCGGTGAGGGTCGCGCGCCGCACACCGGGCTGGACACGCAGCGCCCGGATGACTGGTGGGAGGCGCTGCAGATTGCCACCCGTCAGACGGTAAGCTCTGAGTTTCATGTTGAAGCGATCTCTGTCGCAGCGCAACAGCATGGCCTGGTCGCGCTCGACGCTGATGGCTCCCCCCTAATGTCGGCGCCACTTTGGAACAACACCGCCTCGGCGCCGGATGCTGAGCGGCTGAACGAGGCCGCGGATTTTGCCGCCGGAGTCGGGTCGCGATTAGTCGCCTCGTTCACCATCGCTAAACTGGCGCACCTGGCGCGGACCGCACCGGAGACGCTGGCGCGAACGGAGGCAGTCTGCCTGCCGCATGACTATCTGAACTTTCGGCTCACCGGGGCTCTGGTGACGGACCGGGGTGACGCGTCCGGGAGCGGGTGGTGGTCGCCGGTCACCGGTCAGGAGCGTCGCGATCTGCTCGCCCTCGCGTGCGGCGAGGAGACGGCGATGAGGTTGCGACTGCCGGAGGTGCGTGGCCCCGAGCAAACGGCGGGCGCGTTAGGCGCCGAGGCGGCAACTGCGCTCGGGCTGCCAGCAGGGATTCCGGTCGCGGCCGGTAGTGGCGACAACATGGCGGCGGCGCTTGGGATTGGGGCTGCGCCCGGCGAACTGGTGATGAGCCTGGGGACGAGCGGAACGGCGTTCATGGTCAGCCAAACGCCGACGATGGATCCGAGCGGCGAAGTGTGTGGGTTTGCCGATGCCACCGGGCGATTCCTGCCACTGGCCTGCATGCTCAATTGCACCCGGGTGCTTGACGTTGTGGCTGGCATGTTGGGTATTGAGCGGCAGGACGCGCTAGAACGTGGGGGCGCGGTTGAGCCTGGCGCGGGCGGACTGTTGCTGCTCCCCTACTTCGAGGGAGAGCGCACGCCGAACCTGCCGGAAGCGACGGGTGCCCTGCGGGGAGTGACCGGGAAATCGGCGAAACCGGACCTGCTCCTACGCGCGGCGTTGGACGGCGTCGCGGCCGGTCTGGCGTACTGCATAGGGGCGCTCAAGCGGGTAGGTATCGTCGCGGACACGGCAACGCTCGTTGGTGGGGGTTCGGCGAGTCCCGTCTGGCGCCAAGCGATCGCGGATGCGACGGGGCTCCCGATGATCGTCCGCGGTGGAGGCGAGCATGCCGCGCGCGGAGCGGCGGTTCAGGCGGCGGCCATTGTCCGGGGTGAGTTGGTCGCCGATGTCGCGGCGCGCTGGCGTCCGGAGATCACCGCGGGAATCGAGCCGCGTGCGGGGACACGGGATGCCTTCCGGCTTGAGGAGCGGCGGCATCTGATCGACGCGATGCGGTAGGGGTCCGGAGGCGATGATGCGGGAAGGAGCGTATAGCTCTCGCGCTGGCTCCGTCGAGTCACGGTGCCGCCGCCGATACACCGGCTCAAGCCGGCTGCGCCCGTCACACCCAGACCCCCGCGACTGCTCGATTCCCGGATGACCCCCTCAGTACGGACGGTGCGCTGCATCGCCCAGTCCCCGCCGTAGAAGCTCGCGTCCCCGCGCGTCGTCGCCGGTCCCGTCTCGGAGGGTGGTTGGCAAGACGGTCCGACTCCGCCGAACTGCCCGGAAACCGGCCGCACATCGTAGGGGCACGGTGCGCCGGGCCTGGCCTCCAACCTCCCCATCGGCGCTCTCCAGATATGCTCTGAGGTCCTTATGGCCGTTCGCTGAGTTTGCTGAGCGCGGCGAAGTCGTCCCGGTGGCGGAGGTAGGCAGAACGGAAGATGGGGAGCAGCTCCGCGTAGCGCCGGTGGGTGGGCGGATTGGGTTCGAGCATCGCGCCGTAGGCGGGCCAGCGCGTCGTCGCCTCGGCGATGGTGAGGTTGCCCGTCCCAGTGGCGGCGAGCATGGCGGCGCCGACAGCCGACTGGTCCGCCGTCGTCAGTGGCTGGACCGGCATCCCAAAGGCGTCGGCGATGATCTGGAGCCAGAGTGTGCTGCGTGAGCCGCGACCGGCGACGACG
>DASYWB010000039.1:0-5438 GCA_035936495.1 Thermomicrobiales bacterium | reverse complement strand
GGTTCCCCGCTCGGCGAAATCCGCCACCTGGCTGAAGCGCTCAACGTGCTCTGCAAAGCGTGTTGCTGCATACTCTTTCGCCTGACCCGTGGTTACCAGGAACGGCCAGTCACTGCTCTGGAGCAACAGCAACTCGCGGGCCGCCTGATTCAGCACGGACCGCTGCTCGCCGGTCGCATCGGGGAACCGCTCGACGAGCGCTTCCATCCGGTTCTCGGCGGCGTGGATTGGAGCCCACATCCACTCCGTATCCACGTTGAGCCAGGTAAAATGATTGCCGCCCGAGCCCCAACTCGATTCCGGCAAGATCATCACCCGATCGGGCGGCTGCTCGGCAACAATCCGGCTCGCGGTGCTCAGCTCCACGGTCTCGCTGCGCGCCAACCCACGCAGCACTTCCTTGAGCCAGTCAACGCCCTCGAACCACCAATGGCCAAAGAGCTCTGTATCGTAATTGGACGCGATGACGCCTTGGCGATCATTCTCGTCTCGGTAGGCTTTGAGCAACTCTTCGACGAGCGAAACGTAGTGTGACGCTTGCTCCCGGACTCGCTCGGCGGCCCGAGCCGGATCGTATGGCGGCTTCTCCCCGAGATCGACGCCGGCCCCACCGATCCGCCAATACTGCATGCCGGAGACCCCATCCTTGCGGTGGAACTCGCGGTACGCAAAATCACCCGGATATCCGAACTGCCCCGACCACACTTGCTGTCCCGTCCGGTTATTCCTCCCGAGAACGGCGACCTCCCCCGCGGCGTCGCCGACCCAGTATGGCCGGTACGTAGTGCCCGGCTCCACCTGCTCCGACGCTGTCAGCGGGACGGCATAACGCCGAGTCACTTCCCCATACGGGCCGATTGCCGCCTCACCGGCAGACTTGCCGACGGGACGCCCGCCTTCCACCGTGTGGGTCTCGCTGAAGAAGACTTTGAGGCCCTGTGCCGCGAGGAATGACTCCAGCCCCGGTCGCCGAACCTCTCCCTCCGGGGATTCATCGATGTAGGCGGGCCGGTAGGCGCACTCAGGGAGCCAGATGGCTTTCGGCGCACGGCCGAAGTGCCGCCGGTACGACGCGACGCCCGTCGCGATCTGTCCATAGATCGAAGAGTCTCTGGCCAAGAGCGGCAAGTAGCCGTGGGTGGCGGCGCATGTTGAAATCTCGATTCGGCCCTTGTCCTGGAGCCTCTTGAATGCCCCAATGACATCCTTTTCAAAGCGATCTTGAAAAGACGAGAGTATGCGCGCGTACCAATGATGATAAAAGCGCGCGAGATCTCGCATCGCGGGATCGTTCGCCTGCTCGAATCGGTTAACATCGGCGGCCGCCCATGCGGCACGCTCGGACGCGTAGATCATGAAATGCTCGGCGATTAGCGGATCCGCTAGTTGCTCCGCCAAGATTGGCGTGATCCCGACGGTTAGCTGATATGGAACATCCTCCTCGTCCAGATCGTAGAGCGCGCTGAGCAGAGGAATGTACGTTTCGGCCAGACCCTCATGGAGCCACTCCTCACCGTGAGGCCACATCCCGGCCTGGCGAGCGTACGGAAGATGACTGTGAAGAACGAAGGTAAACGCGCCATTTTTCGTTGGCATGATGGAAGAACTCCTTTGATACCGCATGGCGTGACGGGCTCAGTGTGCCGTGGAGAGACCTACGCTGCCGCTCATCTCCCATGGTAGCGAGCAACAAGCCCGCTGACTATCTGAGCCTTGCAGATCGAGCCGGGCCGAGTCGCTCGGATGTCCCACCGTGCCGGTCATTCGAGGCTGCTAGGAGAGCGAATACGCCGATCCCTTCACCATGTAATCGTAAGGATTATGTCCTCTCGGTGTATCCGAAGGCCGTCCGCGGCCGTAGGTCACGGTCAGCTCCCCGAGGCCTTCGGCAAGTCCATTATGAAGCTGATGCGGCAAGAACCGCCATCCCCAGTTACCGGTCGGCCGCCCTGGGACATTCATGCGCGCCTCGTCGCCGAGTCTCATGACGTCTTGCAAGGCCTGTATGGCAGTATCGGCCACTGACGACAACGCGAGACGGATGAGATCCCAGGCAATGTCGCTGCCATCCTTGCCGATGTACCGCTGGACCGCGCGCCGTTCGGCCTCGGATCGCGACTGGAACCAGCCGACCGTCGTCTGGTTGTCGTGCGTCGCCGTATAGACGACATCGTTATGATGGTAGTTGTGAGGTAAGTAGGGGTTAGCGGGGTCGTCCTCGAAGGCGAATTGCAAGACCTTCATCCCGGGAAAACCGAGCTGCTCGCGAAGGGCAATCACATCCGGCGTGATCACTCCGAGGTCCTCGACGATCATGGGGATCTCGCCGAGCTCTGCCTGAATCGCCTCGAAGACCCGCGCGCCCGGTCCGCGCTCCCAGTGCCCGCCGGCGGCGGTCTCATGGCCGGATGGGGTCAGCCACGCCGCCGCAAAGCCGCGGAAGTGGTCCATCCGAATGATGTCCACGGTTTGCAGCGTGGCCCGGATCCGAGCGATCCACCACGCGTAATCGGAGGCCGCGTTGGCCGGCCAATCGTAGACGGGATTTCCCCAGAGCTGTCCAGTTTCCGAGAATGGGTCCGGGGGCACGCCCGCAACGACGGTTGGCCGGCCGTCGCGATCCAGTTGAAAAATGTCGCGATGCGCCCAGACATCGGCACTGTCATGAGCCACGAAGATCGGGATGTCACCGATGATCTGAATGTCTCGTTCGTTGGCATATCGCTTGAGTTCTGACCACTGGCGGCGGAACTGGAACTGGACGAATTGGTGAAACCGTATCTCCGTCGCCAGGCGATCGCGCCATTCAGCCAAGGCCGCCGGCTCTCGCAGCCGGATCGGCTCCGGCCACGCATTCCAGCCGGCCTCCTCGTGGGCATTCTTGAGCGACACGAAGAGCGCGTAGTCGTCCAGCCAGGAGGATTCCGCTTGCCGGAACGCGTCAAACTCCGGTCGCTGTTCGGCCGCCGCGCCGGTCCGGAAGCGGTCAAAGGCACGCCGCAGGAGAGGAAACTTATAGGCTTGGACCCGCTGAAAGTCGACCTCATAATCTGGGAGATCCGGTGGGCCGGCCAGGTCGCCGTCGTCGAGCAATCCTTCGCCAGCGAGCCAGCTCAGCGAGATCAATAGCGGATTACCGGCGAAAGCGGACGGGGAGGCATATGGCGAATCGCCATAGCCGGTTGGGCCAAGCGGCATGAGCTGCCACAATCGCTGCGCTCCCAACGCGAGCCAGTCAACGAAGCGAAACGCGCCCGGCCCTAGGTCGCCGATGCCGTGCGGGCCTGGAAACGATGTCGGATGGGCCAGGACCCCACTTGCACGGTCGAGTGTCATTATTTGCTCCAAACATTACGCGACGTTCCATTTGGCTTCAGACAATGCTACCGCAGGACCCGCGCCAAAAGGCCCGAGTTCGTCGTCTATGATCCCAAGCGCTTGCCGCTGGCTAAGGCTCCTCCAGGCTGTCACGCAGGATGTCCATGTGCTCGAGGGCAAGTCCTGTCCCAATGGCAACGCAAGACAGCGGGTCATCGGCAACATAGCATGGCACGCCGGTGACCTCCATTAGCAAGTCGGGTAGATGCCGCAGCATCGCGCCGCCTCCGGTCAGGATCATGCCCTTGTCGATGATATCGGAAGAAAGCTCGGGCGGGGTGTCCTCTAAAACGGCACGTACCGCGCCGATGATCGCCTCCAGCGGTTCTGTGATCGAATCCGTCACTTCTGACGCGGTGATCTGGATGGTTCGCGGCAAACCGGCGACTTCATCTCGGCCACGCACTTCCATGGTGATATCTTCGGGCATCGGAATGGCGCTGCCGATCGCTATCTTGACTTCTTCCGCCGTGCGTTCGCCGATCCGCAAACTGTATTTCCGCTTGATATAGGCGCTAATCGCCTCATCAAACCGGTTCCCCCCGACACGCAGCGATCGAGCGACGACGATGCCATTCAACGAGATAACGGCCACCTCCGTCGTCCCGCCGCCTATATCGATGATCATGTTTCCGGACGGATCGGCGACCGGAACGCGTGCGCCGATGGCCGCCGCGAGTGGCTCACTGATGAGGTAGGCGCGCCGCGCGCCGGCATTCAACGCGGCATCCCGAACGGCTCGTCGCTCCACACCGGTGACGCCGGCGGGCACGCAGATCATCACCTCTGGGCGGACAAGAGAGAACCGCCCACAACTCTTGTTGATGAAGTATTTGAGCATTTCCTGCGTGACGACGTAGTCGGCGATGACGCCGTCACGCATGGGGCGGACGACTTCAATAGTCTCTCGCGGCTCGCGGCCGAGCATGTTCCGGGCTTCGAGTCCGACCGCTTTGACCTTGCCGTCTTTGGCCGAGATCGCGACGACCGAGGGTTCGTTAATGACGATTCCCCGGCCGCGAAGAAACACTAAGACATTCGCGGTCCCGAGGTCGATACCGATCTGTTTAGCCACGCGGCGTTACTCCGGCTTCGATCCGGTCTGATCGGCTCGATGGCACCGTCTTCAGGCGGACTTGCATGCTCGTGCGATTGCCTTTGCGAAGCGGGATTGTACCATAGCGTTCACTCGTCACCGCGACCTCTGAGCCACCGCGGCGTCGATAGCGTGGCCGCGGTGCAAGGAAAGGACAACCTGAGTGAGACGCGAAGCTTCCCGGACGTCGGGTGACCACTCACCGTGGGAAACCGGAAACCATGGTGGCAAACACCGTCGCGGGATCGATGATCTGGCTGACAACCCAGCGGTCGCTGCTGACAGACACCGCGGCGCGCATATCCGCACGAGGGTCCCTGGTGCTGTAGCGGTCGCGATGTGTCAACGGCTGATCCCAGCTCCACCGGAAACCTTCCCCGTGGTTCACCGCACCGACGTCGCGACCCTAAGAGTCGTCGAGGTCGCCCGGCGTGAAGGCGAGATTCTCCTCTGTGACCGATCACACCAGGGCGACCACTCCTGGCCCTCGGGCGACCCGGCGCCGGCGGCTGGACCCCAGGCCGGCGACCCCGGCCTCGAGCCGTCGTGAGACGGCAAGTGATGGCGAGGGCCGCGTCGCCACCTGCCTCGCTGGCTCCCAGGTAGGAGACCCGGGAGGCCAGTATCGGAATAATCCGTTGCGGTGGCCACAAGCTCCCAAGCCTCAACGAACGAGCTATGCTGGACGTGGCGGAGGCGCCGCCAATCCCCCGAGGTCCGGGGATGAGCAGATGGGAACGCGAGAACGCGAAGCTCGGTGGTTGGAGGCCGCCAGTCCATACGCTCCAGGGACTCCTGATGCCGCGGGTGGGGACATCGCCTATACGGGTGCGCTGTCCAACCGCGTTGTGTCGGCCCTCAGCTATGCTGTTCGCTCGGCCAAGCGCCTACTATCCGGGAGTGAAGGGAGAGGAGGCCGCGGTCCCCGAGTTCAGCGAGGGCTGTATCGAGGACTAAGCCTCGG
>DASYWB010000038.1:0-5895 GCA_035936495.1 Thermomicrobiales bacterium | reverse complement strand
GTCCTCTTCGGTCTCGCCGAAGATGAAGCCGACCGTGCCGAACCGCTCGCCGACCAGATAGCTCGAGACCGCCCCGGCCTCCAGACCCAGCCGTTGCGTGACCTCCGGCGGCGCTGATGCCGTCAGGTCCAAGTCGGCGGGCAGGGAGCGTCCGAGCAGGTGGTCACGAACGATCCCGCCGACGAGGAACAGCTCCGCGTCGCGCTCAGCGAACGCGCATGCCAGCCGCTCCACGACCGCCATCAACCTCGCTGGAAGAGGCGGCAATGCTGCTGTCCCCTGCAACCACACCGTCTCGACACCCCTCCCACCTATATCACCGGACCTGATCTCGACGCTGTCGTTCAGTCTAATCGCGGGCTCGCCTTCGTTCCCAACGACGGGGCCCGGCACGAGCGCCCGGGATGATGGTAAGGCGGACTGCCGGGGCATTGGAGGTGCGAATGAGAGGCGTTTGCCCTAAGCTCGGGAGTCCGTCTATGCCTCAGTTGTCACCGTCCACGCCTCGTCGACACGTCCGCACGTTGCGCCTCGCCGTGCTTGGGTTGTTGCTGGCCCTTCTGCCTCTCCACGGGTACGCCCACGAGCGGTGGTTCACCCCGGAAGGTCCCTACTGGGACCCGGATTGGAGCAAACTCTTCTCTTTGCCGGTGCTGCTCGCGCTGATCTCGGCCGGGATCGTCGTCGGTGGCCTGGCCGTGCTCCAACGCATCGTGGGAGATCCGCTCTGGCCACGGCCACCTGTCTTCCAGCGTTTGGAGACCGCCGCGCCGGCGATCCTCGGGGTCCAGGCCGCGATCACGATCATCTACATGGCGACGCAACTGAGATTGTTCGTTCCAAACATCGAGCTTCCCAGGAATATCATCGGTGTCGGCATCGCGGGCATCACCATCGTTGCGGCCTTCTCGTTCATCACCGGCGTTCTCACCCGGCTCGGCGCGCTGGTGACGCTCGCGCTCTTCGCCCTCGCGTTCGTGTTTGGCGCATGGTACGAAGCTATCGAACAGGTGATCTTCGTCGGGATCGCCTTCTATCTCGTGGCGGTCGGGCGCGGGGTCGTCCGGTATGACGGCCAGGGAGAGGAAGACCGGACTTCACTCTCGGACCGGCTGCGACCCATCGCGTTACCGGTCCTGCGCATCGCCGCCGGGCTCTCCGTGCTCATCCTTGGCTTCACCGAGAAATTGCTCGCACCCGGACTCGGCGTCGCATTTCTCCAGGAGTATCCGCACTTCAACCTGGCGCGGGCGCTCGGCTTCACCTGGTTCACGGACGAGCGGTTTGTCTACGCGGCGGGCATCGTGGAGGCCACGATCGGAGCGGCGCTCCTGTCGGGATTCCTCGTCCGCGTCGTCATCCTGGCGCTTTGGATTCCCTTCAATCTCGGCATCCCGTTCTTGCCGCCCACCGAGCTATTAGGCCACCTCCCAATCCTCGCGAGCATGTATGTCTTACTCGTACGCGGCACGGAAGGCATCCCACCACCGGCTGACGACGCGGAAAGCAGTGTGAGCCACCGTCCCGAAGGCAGCTCGGCACGTTTGCGCGAACCGGAACCGTTACAATCGCCTCGATGAGAAGCACTCCGATATCGCCCGCCGATGCGCCGATTGATGATGAGACTATGACTGAGACCACGATTGAGCCCACCCACGGGATCGTGGGCCCGGAGACCACAAGGAGCGCTGATCTCCCGGCAGACCGCCGCGCTCGCCTGGCTGGCACGTGTCGAGAGTGGATCGCACCGGTGTTGCTGCTGGGGCTGCTCGTCGGTCTCTGGGAGGTCTGGTCGCGGTGGCGGGATGTGCCGCTTTGGCTCCTGCCGCCGCCCAGCATCATCGCCACGACGCTGGTGGAAGATCGCGGCCTCCTGCTCCAACACACCCGTGTTACGCTGCTCGAGGTCCTGCTTGGGTTCGCGCTGGCGCTCGTCGTCGGGGTAACGCTCGGCGCGGCCATCGATGCCTCGACTCCGCTCGAACGCGCGGTCTATCCCTTGGTCATCGCCAGCCAGACCATCCCCGTTATCGCGCTAGCACCCCTCTTCTTGATCTGGTTTGGCTACGGGCTGCTGCCGAAAGTGCTCATCACCGCGCTGATCGGCTTCTTCCCGATCGCGGTCAACACCGTCGATGGCTTGCGCCAGACCGACCCCGATATTCTCGACCTGTTCCGCTCGCTCGGCGCGAGCCGGTGGACGCGCTTTCGTCTGGCGAAGTTGCCGTCCGCGCTCCCCTTTATCTTCTCCGGGGCCAAGATCGCCGTTGCCGTCTGTGTAATCGGCGCCGTCTTCGGAGAGCTCTTCGGCTCCAGCCAGGGATTAGGGTATCTTCTCGACCGCTCAATGGCGCAATTTCTGACGGCGCGCGTCTTCGCCAGCATCGCGCTCCTGTCGCTGATGGGCATCAGCCTCTTCGCCCTTGTCGCCTTGGCCGAACGCCTCATGATGCCGTGGCGACACCTTGAGGCCGAGAGATTGTCCCGCTGAGACGAAGGGCAACTTTATGTCACATCCCGATACGTCCATCAGCGCTCGACTGCGGCGCCTGGCCGATCCGCTCTGGCAAGCCCAGTTGGCGCACCCCTTCGTGCGCGGCATCGCCGCCGGATCGCTCGATCCGGACCTCTTCGGCTTTTGGTTACGCCAGGACTATCTATTCCTGCTCGATTACGCGCGCGTCTTCGCGTTCGCGGCGGCCCGAGCACCGGACGTAACGACGATGACCCGCTTTGCTACGCTGATGCACGAGACGCTGCACGGCGAGATGGAGCTGCATCGCTCCTATGTCGCCGAGTTCGGGATCACCGTCGCGGACCTGGGACGCGAGACCAAAGCGCCGACGACGCAAGGCTATACCGACTTCCTGCTCCACACCGCCGCTACTGCCGACTTGGCCGAGGTCAACGCGGCACTGCTCCCGTGCATGTGGGGCTATAGTTGGCTCGGCCAAACCCTCGCTGCCGAGGGTCGTCCCGCCGACGAGCGATACGCTCGCTGGATCGAAGCGTACTCCAGCGCCGATTTTGCGGAGCTAGCAGGGTGGTGCCGAGATCTCGTCGACGCCACCGCCAGCGGCTTGAGCCCGAAAGCTTTCCAACGGGTCGAAACGGCTTTTCTCACGTCGAGTCGCTATGAGCTCGCGTTCTGGGACATGGCCTGGCATTGCCAGACATGGCCCTCTACCTCCGGAGTCTCCTAAGCATGCGGTTTTCTCTCCATCCGGACCTATTCGAGACCTTTCCCGGCTTGGTCATCGCCGGCGTCGTGGCGCGTGGCATCGACAATCAGACGCCTCATCGGACAGCAATGGTCCGCTGGGAAGAGCGTTGGCGAGAAGCCGCCCAGCACGTTGACGAGTTTGGGAATGCCCAATCGCACCCTAGGATCATCCCTTGGCGGGAGCGGATGCGGGCCGCGGGTGCGCCGCCGAAGAAGTTCCCGAGTTCGATAGAGGCGCTCTTGCGGCGGGCGAGCAAGGGCGGCGAACCGTTCGCGATCAACCCGCTGGTCGATACCTACAACAGCGTCTCGCTCCATCACGTCGTACCGGCCGGCGGGTTCGATCTCGACGCCCTGCCCGGAGATCTCGAGCTACGTCGCTCGCGCGAGGGAGATCGCTTCACGGCGCTGGGGGAGGAGACGCCGCTGGCGGTGCCCGCCGGAGAGATCTCGTATGCGGCCGGCTCCACGATCTTGACGCGCCACTTCGTCTGGCGGCAGTCTGGACAGGGCGCCATCGCGCCGGAGACCCGGAGGGTTGTCCTGCTTAGCGAACTGCTTGGAGACGTTGTACGCGAAAGCCCGACGCTCGCAGATGACATCCTCGCCGACTTCCGAGCGGTGCTGTCGGATGGTTTCGGGGTCGAGGCTGAACCGTTTATGCTAGACACCTCGCGGCTCGAGACATCGTTGGACTAGGCTGATAGTAGCTTTGGGAAGCGATCACGTTGTCTCATAACCAGGAACGACCAGTTGCCATGTCTCCCGGTGAAGCAGAGAGTGCATCCATGGCCGCGTTACCGCCGCACCTTGAGGAGACTCCACACACATGCGGCGCCTGTGGTGCCGTGCTGACCGAGTCATTCGGTTGGTGCGGAAACTGTCAGGTCGCCTTCTGTTTCCCGTGCGGCCGGCAGCACTACTGCTCACCGGCCTGCGCGTCTAGCGGCTGCTACGCCGGGCTTTGTGTTCGCGAGGTCCGTGGAGGCGTCCTCTCTCAACAGTGGGGCCTACCCGCTGACGGCTAGGGCGAGACCGGTTTTCCCGAATCCTGGTCCCCTGCGCTCCAGCGCACCCTTACTGGCCGCTTTCCCGATACAAGTGGCCGATTGACTAATGAGAACTTGTGTTCTATTCTCAGACCATGGCACGCACCTCCTACACCGAGATTGACTGCAAAGCCGCGCTCAACCGCGTCCAGGGCATGCCGTTTAGATGGTCGCTCAACCCGTACCGGGGCTGCGTCCACGGCTGCCACTATTGCTACGCGCGGGCCAGCCATACCTACTATGGCCTCAACGCCGACGATGATTTCGAGAGGCGAATCTTCGTCAAGACCAACATCGTGGAGGTGCTCCGGCGCGAACTTGGGCGTCCTTCCTGGAAAGGGGAGCAGGTCGCGATTGGCACCGCAACCGACCCGTATCAGCCGTGCGAGGGGCGCTACCGCCTCACCCGCGGCATCCTGGAAGCGCTCCGGGACCGGTACAACCCACTGAGCATCGTCACCAAATCGACGTTGCTCGTGCGCGACATCGACCTATTGGCTGAGATCGCCGCCGTTGCGAGCGTCCAAGTCTTCGTCACGGTGACGACGCTCGACCGCGAACTGTGGCGAGCGATCGAGCCGGGCACGCCGCCCCCAAACCAGCGCATCAAGGTCGTGCGCCAACTGACCGAGGCCGGTATCCCGGCGGGAGTCCTCATGGCTCCCGTCCTGCCCGGTATCACCGACGCTCCCGAGTCAATTGAGGCCGTCATCGCGGCCGCGGCTGAGCACGGTGCGATGTCATGTGGGACATCGGCGCTGCGCCTCGCCCCATTGGTCAAGGAGCACTACCTCGGCTTCCTGAAAGAGACCTTTCCCGACCTGGTCGACCGATACGAGCGAGGCTATACCGGAGCGCACGCACCCGCGGACTATCTGAGGGGTCTCGAACGGCGGATCGCACGCATTCGCTCTCGCCATGGATTCGAGGACGACGCGATGTCGAGGCCGCACCCGCCCAAACTGGCCCCTCCTCCGGGCGTCCCCGCCCGGTGCGCCGATGGTCAATTGCGGTTGCCCGTGCTCGGAGGCTAGGCCGCGCCGGCAAATCTCGTCTTGGTTGGCTCAGGACCCGATGTCCTGACGGGGACCGCCAGGCTGATTGCCCTGGCGATCCCCGTTCCTGTGGACCCTAGGCAATCGGGGTGGCTGCCTCGGGGGTCGCCGGTGCCCCGCCGATCGGCTCGATCCCGCCGCCCAGGAACACCAAGGGCTGGTCCCCGGCGTTGCGGAGGTCGGCGACCGTCCCCGGCTCGTAGAACACGGCGTCCCCTGGGTTCAGGGTGACCTCGTCGCCCGCGCCGAACGTCTCCACAATCGGCGCGACGAAGGGGGTTGCCACCCCGGCAGGCAGTGACGCCTGCCGCCCGCGGGCGACCTGCAGCTCCCCCTCACTCACCGTGATACTGGCGGTCCCGGCCTCGATGACGCCAAACTCGGGGCCGAGGTGCGGGTGGGGCGGGATGGCCGCGCCCGGCTCCAACGTGAGCCGACCAATCCCGATGCCGGCGGGGCCGAGCGGTAACACCTCGACGGAGCCGAAGGCCAACGGTTGGAAGACGACACCCGCGAGTGGGGCGAATTCCTCAGCTTCCCCGACGGGCGTCCCGGCGGCAACCGGGGT
>DASYWB010000037.1:0-14295 GCA_035936495.1 Thermomicrobiales bacterium | reverse complement strand
AGGATATCCGCTTGCTCGGCGTCGCTGAGCGGAGTGAAGCCGCGGGCGACGGCGAGATTGGCCGCGAGGACCTCGGGCGTGTTCATGCCGGAGATGACGGTCGCGACCGGCTGGCTCATCGCGTAGCGCAGGGCCTCCTCGGGCGTGATCGTGGCGCCGCTTTTGAGGATATGGCCCCCGGCCATCGATTTCATCCCCAGCACGGCCACGCCTTGCTCCTGGCAGAGCGGGACGATCTCACGGAGGAAGCTCTTGTGGTGGGCGTCGAGGGCGTTGATCGGCATCTGTGCCGTGTCCCACGGGAAGCCCTGGCTCAGCATCTGCCGGTGTAGGTCTGGGTGCTTGTGGCCGGTGAAGCCGATGAAGCGAACCTTGCCCTGCTCCTTCGCCTTCAGCATCGCCTCGGCTGAGCCGCCGGGCGCGAAGATGTTCGCTGGGTCGTCCTCCCAAACCACCTCGTGGATCTGCCAGAGGTCGAGGTAGTCCGTCTGGAGGCGGCGCAGGCTCTCCTCCAGCATCCGCATCGAATGGTCGGCCTTGCGGTCGTGGGCGCAGTCCTTGGTCATCAGGAACGCCCGTTGACGATAGGCGCCTTGGGCCAGCGCCTTGCCCATCCGGATCTCGGACTCGTTCTTGTTGTACTCCCAGGCGTTGTCGAGAAAAGTTGCGCCCGCGTCGATGGCCTGCTGGATGATGCGGATGCCCATGGCCTCGTCGCCTTGGCCAATGTGGGCGCCGCCCACGCCCAGCAGCGAGACGGCGTCGCCGGTCTTGCCAAGGGGACGAGTGGGAATCGCGGCGTTTGTTGAGCTCATGAATGCTCCTTCCATCTAGCTTACAGGTGGTTGTCGGCCAGTCATCGCGTCACTAGGCAGGATGCCACGATACCACCGCGTTGGCTATGTCTGCAGCAACGGCGAAGGCTTGCCTAAATGTGGTGGACGGCGGTGCGGTTGTATGATTCCCGTAGACCTGCGTACGTACACGGCATAACACGGAGGTGAGCAGTGGCGACGACGCAGCGCGTCGGGGATCTGGAGATCGATGAGGACCTCGCATTCACACGCCGGGAATGGACAATCCAGCGAGTCGGCTGGGGAGTGATGCTGCTGATCGTCGTCGCGGCGTTGCTCGGGCTGTTTGGGACCGGGCCGCTCAGCGATGCGACCGCTGGTGGCGCCGAGGAAGGGCTGCGAATCAACTATTCCCGCTTCATCCGGCATGACGGCGAGTCGACGCTGGAGCTCCAGGTCGATCCCGGCCAGGTGGAGAACGGCGAGGTCGAGGTCTGGATCGCGAATGGTTATCTCGACGCTGTCCAGGTTCAGCAGATCATGCCGGTGCCGGCGGAGGTCCGTGCTGCTGGCGACGGGAAGATCTTCGTTTTCGCGGTCGCGGACCCCTTGGGACCGGTCTCGGCGACGTTTTTACTGAGCCCTCAGGGGATCGGGCGGCTGGCAGGGGTGGCCGCGGCCGGGGACGGCCCGCGGGTCGCTTTTATGCAGCTGATCTATCCATAGGCCCTGGGGCAGTCATCGGGAAAGGGGAGAGGGATGGACGCGGTCCTCCGGGCAGCGATGGTGTATCTGATACTCATTGTCATCTTCCGGCTCAGCGGGAAACGGTCTCTGGCGCAGATCACGACGTTCGACTTCGTGATCCTGCTGGTGATCGGGGAGGCAACTCAGCAAGCGCTATTGGGCGAAGACTTCTCCATCACGAACGCGACACTGGTGATCGTGACGCTCATGAGCATCGACATTGGACTGTCGCGGGTGCAGGGGCGGTTTCCGGCGGCGGACCGATGGATTGATGACGTGCCGCTCGTGCTGGTTGAGGAAGGCCAGCTGCTCTCTGAACGGTCGAACAAATCGCGCGTCTCGGAGTCGGATATTCTGAGTGCCGCGCGCGAGAAGCAGGGGCTGGAGCGGATGGATCAGATCAAGTACGCGGTGCTGGAGCGGAATGGGGGGATCTCGATTATCCCGAAGCAGGGGATCTAAACGGCCCGACCGTCTCTGGATGGGGGTGTTCAGAACGATGGCCAACCGTGGGCGGGCAGTGAGCCGGGGTGAAGCGGAGCCGGCATACGCTGATCACCGCCTAGAGCCTGAGTGAGATTATCGGCCAGGTGCGCTACCATAGACCACAGTTGCCCCTATTTGCGGACTGACTCGGGCAGGACCACCGAGTCCGCATGGATACTGATGAGGGCACCAACGTATACACGCGGAGCGGGCGCGCCCCGCGACAATGGGAGACGATGCCTATTTCCAATCAGACGCCGCCTAGAGAAATCGGCGCGGTCGCGCGCCGCCCGCGGAGCCAAGCCGGCGGGGGAACCTGAATGCGACGCCGGTGGTCACTGCGCACCCGCTTCCTGCTGGCAGCTTCGGCGTGTCTTGTCCCGCTGCTGGTTGTGGTGGCGTACGTCCTGTATCAGAGCCTTGAGCACAGCCGGGACCAACTCATCGATGTGCAGACCGCCGTGGGCGAGGTGGTCGCGACCGGGCTAGAATCGACCTTGGGCGAGAACGCGGAGGTGCTGACCGGGCTCGCGGCCGACGATGGTGTCCAGAGCTTGAGCGCGACCGCCAGCGCGGATCCGCTCTCGGCCGCGATCAAGAATCGGCGGTCTCTGCTCGCGCTTTTCCTTGCCGACGGCAACGGGAATATCATCTCCTCCACGGGGCCACCTGCCCCTTCGCCTCCTCTCCAGCAAGATCTGGATACCACCATCCAGCGGAGCCTCCAGTTCGGTGAGATCGGTGTCTCGGCGCCCATGCCGGTCATGATTAGCCAGCCCGCTGAGGAAGTGGCCGAGGTGGTGGTCATCACCGCGCCGGTCTACTCTGGTGACACGATCGAGGGACAGCCAGTGGGTGCAATCGGTGCGTTGCTATCGGTCCAACGCCTCGAGAGTGCGCTCTTCCCGTTCGGCAGTGGTCAGACCGCGATCGCGGTCGTCGGCCCGGAGGGGAGGTTGATCGCCTCCCGCGCCTTCGGCCTTGAAGGTGACCTGACGGACAACGATCAAACCGACACGTTCTCTCAACCGATTGCCGCGTCTCTCACTGGAACCCAGGGGGATTTCACCTATCAAGACGCGTCCGGTGAAGATCGTCTCGCGGTCTACGTCCCGGTCGACTTCGAGGGCGCCGCCTGGACCGTGCTCGTCACGAGTTTGGCCCCGACGACGTATGGGCCGAACCGTACGTTGCTCCAGAACGGGATCCTTGCGCTGGCCACGGCTGTCGTTGCCACGTTACTGCTCGCCCTGTTCTTCGGGGAGACCATCGCCCGTCCCCTGAGGCGTCTTACCGCTCAGGCGACGGCGATTGCTCACGGTGACTTTACGCAGCCACTGATGATCGGTGATGATCCGAACGAAGGTGACGAGGTCGGGCGGCTGCGTATCGCCTTCCGGGATATGGCCGCGCGGTTGGCGAGGCAGGTTCACGACCTTGAGATCGGCCGGCGAGACCGTGAGCTCCAGGCAGACGAGCTGCGCGAGTTGAACCGGCGCACCGTGCGTCTTCAAGAAGACGAGCGCCGCCGGATCGCCGGAGAGATTCATGATGCCGTATCGCCGCTGATTACTGGCGCGCTCTACCAAGCGCGGGCGTTGCGGATGGCCAACGGCAAGATGTCGCCAGCCGAATCTGAGGAGGGTTTGGCCGCGGTCGGGGATCTCCTGGCGCGGGCTTCGGACGAGCTGCATGGGGTCATCTTCGATCTGCGACCGCCTGATCTCGATGATCTTGGCGTCGTCGCCGCGATTGAGCGCTATATTTCAAACATCCAGCGCACCGGCTTATCCTGCACGTTGGAAGTTGAAGGGGAGGTGCCGAATCTGACGCCGGAGGTCCGGCTCGGAATCTATCGGATCGTGCAAGAGGCGCTCCATAATGTCGTCCGGCACGCCGGCGCCGACGAGGCAACGGTGCGGCTTGAGGTTCTCCAGGACCTGCTGCGGGTCACCATTCGCGATAACGGCGCGGGGTTCGACCCCGAGCGGGCGGTTCGCCCCACGTCTCTGGGGTTGCTCAGTATGCGCGAACGAGCGGCCGCTATTGGCGGGTCGTTCCAGATCATCTCGACGCCTGGCCTGGGGACGTCGGTGGTGATCGAGCGGCCACTGGCGCCAGAACAGATCTCTCGCGCGGAACCTGAACGTCATGAGGACACGCACGTTCGTCGCGCGGAGCATAGCCATACGTGGGTGCCGGTGGGCGTGGGTCATACATGATCTCGGTGCTGTTGGTGGACGATCATCCGGTCGTCATTGAAGGGCTTCGCAAGCTCCTCGCGGCCGCGGGCGATATCGACGTCACGGGGGAAGCGCACGATGCGCCCTCTGCCATCGATCGGGCGAAGCTGCTGCACCCTGACGTCATTCTGCTCGATCTGCGGATGCCCGGCGCCAGTGGAGTGCAAGCGACCCGTCGAATGCGCGAGCAGGACGTGAGCTCGGCGATCATCATCCTCACCTCCTACGGCGACCAAGCGTATGTCCGGCAGGCACTGGAAGCGGGTGCCGACGGCTATCTCCTCAAGAGCACCCCCTCGGAGCAACTGATCGCCGCGATACGCGCCGCCGCGCGCGGTCACCGGCAACTCAGCCCGGAGTTGCTGGACGGCGTGCTGGCGGACTTCGGAGGCCTTGTCCGCGAACACACGCGCCGGGAAGCGGACTTAACCGACGATGACCGGGTCATCCTCCGGCTGGCGAGCGAAGGGGCCACGAACCGGGAGATCGGCGCGAGAACGGGCCGAACCGAGATCGCGATCAAGAAGCGTCTCCAAGTCATCTTCGTCAAATTGGGCGCCGTTGACCGGGCTCATGCTGTTGCCGAGTCGATCCGCCGCGGGCTCATCTGAACCGGCCAAGCATTCGCTGTATCCCCCGGCGATTCCCGGAGAGAGGTGTGCCGAGTGTTGACCTCGGAGGCTGGGCTGATCCCAGGCACGGCACGCCATGCCCGGACGCGCCGGGTGCCGCTCCATCTACGAAACGGGGTGGTCTCAGACCCGGTGGCCTCGTTATTCAAAGAGGAGCACCGCGTCGGGATGTGGGTAACGTCATGGAGCCGCCTTGGTCAGTGAACGATCGGGATCTCCATACCGGCCCTGGTAAACCCCAGCGCTCGAACGAGCCACTCCCAGAGGCAACACCCCCGCGCCCTTTCTCTCCGCGACAGTAGGCGCGGAAGGACACGCTGCCCCGTCCAGCGCCGCGGGTCGGCAAAAGGACAGCCCCACACCAGTGGCCGGGTGCTCTCGCAGGGGAGGATCTCGTGTCCTCCCGCGTGGGCCGGCACTCGGGTAGTCCCTGTCGCACGGACACGGTCCGGGCCCGGGAGCAGACGTTCCCGATCTCAGTGAGGGCCGCTCACCGGCGAGCCCAGGGCATCCACCGGAACGCGATGTCAGAGCGATACGCGATGCTTGCGGCGCTGTCCGACGGCCTCCCCACTCTCGCCCTCTAACAGCATTGACCGCGTGTGCGACGCCAGTTCTCCACCGAAGAGCGAGATCAGGGTCGCGATCCACACCCAGAGCAAGGCGATGATCACGACGGCAAGCGAGCCATAGATCAGGTTCTGATTCCCGAACTCCTGCATGTAGAAGACGAAGAGCGGGCGGGCGACGACGAACAAGAACGTTGCGCCGATGGCCCCGACGAGCGATGCTCGCCGGTCATGGTTGCCCCTCGGGACATACTGGTAGATGAGATAAAAGACTGTACCCAGGAGCACCACCCGGATCAACCAGGTGAGCAGCGTAAAAAGCTCACCCGGGAGGAACGAGAGAAACCCTGCCTCGTGACGGAGGAGGTTGAGGAGGAGGCCGGAGCCCAGCGCGAGGACCAAGGCGAAGCCGAGCGAGAACGTCATCGCCAGTGAGACCAGCAGCCGCTTGAGAAAGCTGTAGTCCTCCTCCACCTCGTAGACGATATTCAGGGCTTGGATCAGTGAGGAGAATACGCGGCTCCCGGTCCAGAGCAGCGTGATGAACGAGAAGATGCCGATCGTTCCTCGCTCCGAAATGACGCCCTGGACCATGTTCTCTACCTGACTGCTCTGAGGCACGTACTCCCCGAGCGTCTCGGTGATGCGGTCGGTGGCCGTTCCCGGTTCGACGAAGAAGGCCGCGATCGAGACCAGCACGAGAAGCAAAGGGACGGAGGCGAGCAGCGCGTAGTAAGTGATCGCGGCGGCCCACTGCGTCCCTTTGTCGGCCATCAGATCCTTGCCCGACTGAACGATCATCTCGCCCAAGCGGCGCGCGTCGACTGCGGCGGAGCCATCCGTGGCGCCCGCGCGTGAGCGGGTCCGCGTCCGGGCTCTCCGGACTCTGGTGGACATTGTCCCTCCTCTGGCGGGCGTCGATCGTCCGTTCCGAGAGATCTTACCAAGGATCGAGGCGCCGTCGTGACCATATCCCGAGCGTGACGCTCGCGTCAATGGTCGACCACGATAACAGGGTCTGCCGGACGGGTGCACCGAACTGAGTATTAGGAGGCGCGTGGCTCCCCGTCGGAGCCGACCCACTCGTGCTCCGCGGGAGCTAGGACGCGGATCACCAGGATCCGGAGCGCGCCGGCGACTGGAATGGCGATCACGGCCCCCAGCAAACCTCCGAGCGCCGCTCCCGCCAGGACGGCGAAGAGCGAAAGGATCGGTGGCACATCAGCCTGGTTCCGCATGATGTTCGGTAGGAGCAAGTTACTCTCGAATTGTTGGAGCGCGAAATAGAACCCGAGGACGATCAGCGCTTGCGTCGGCGACTCCAGCAGCGCGACCGCGATGGCGGGGATACTCGCTATGATCGGACCGACAATGGGTACCAGTTCGCCCAGCCCCGCCAGCAACGCTAGGACGATGGGATAGTCGACGCCAATCACCCGGAGACCGATGTAGCTCATGATGCCGATGATGATCCCGTTCAAGATCGTCGCGCGCACGTAGCCACCCATCGAGGCGGACATCGCCTCCAACGTGCGGGTCGTTTTCTCCCGCCGCCCAGGCGGAAACAACCCAAGGGTGAACCGGCGCAACGGTGGCCCAGAGATCAACCAGTAGGCCGACATAAAGAGGACGAGGATGATCTCCAGCACCGACGAGAAGAGACGCATGGGTAACTCGATCAGAAGATTGGCGGCCCGGCCCAGCCAGTCTTGAGCCGACGAGACGAGCTGATCCGAGCCGGCGGGATCCATCCGGTCGACCCAACGCTGGCCGCGCGACACGAGCTCCGGGATCCGCTCGGCAAATTGGCGAGCTTGCTCGATCAGCAAGGGGGCTAAGTACCAGACCGCGCCGGCCGCGATACCGATCAGCGCCAGGTAGAGGACGATGACCGCGACCACCCGGGGCATCCACCGTTCGAGCCAGTTGACGATGGGCGCGAGGGCCGCCGCGATTACGATTGCCGCGATCAGCAGCGCCAGCGGCTCCGCCAGGAGCCAGATGAGGGCGAGGCTGCCCAGGGCGAGGGCGATAGCCGTGCCCGCGATGGCGGCAGTCCGCCACCAGGCTGCCTCCGTCGACGACGCGTTGTCCACGAGCTCGGCGACGTCGGGTGTGTGGGGAGCGGTATGCGGCGACGATGGCTGATGAGGCGCAGGCGTCTTCTTGAGGACGCGGGGCTTGCTGGCTGTCATACGGTCCATGGTCCCTTCGCCGCCCGGGTTGCAAATGGCCCAGGTCGCCACAACATCTCGCTTGCCCTTCGCATGCCTGATGCCATCCGTTTTCGTGAGGCACGGATTCTGCGTTTCGCCACATGATGGACGAGAAGACCCGCGCCACGGGCGCCGCTCATTGAAGTGCCGCGTGGTGTCGAGATAGCCTCGCCACGGAGGACGATTCCGCGCGAATGATCGACTCGCTGCTGGTGTCCAGAGGTTTGCGGCCGACCCGGCGACGATCAAGGCTTGGGCTCGCCGCACTCGCCCTAGGAGGCGAATGTCTCCTGATCACCCTGCTCTCGCTGTGGCTCTTTCCCGCGATCTGGTCGGTCTCGCGCGCGGTGGTCGATATCGATCAGTCCGCGGGACCGGATCGTGGGGTGAATCTGACCGAGGTCGCCAATAATCCGTCTGTCATGTGGGGCCGCACCGTTACGATCAGTGCACGAGTCCAGGAGGTACATTCCCCCCGTCTGATGACGATTGGCAACGACGCGTTCTTCGTGGGCGACACGGTCTTGGTCGCGGCGCCCGCGGGGAGCCCGCCTTGGCTGGAAGCGATGGAAGACGACACCGTGATCCGCGTGACCGGTGTCGTGCGGAAGGCCGAGCCCGAAACCTGGATCGACCTAGGGATCGAGACCGCTGCCGTACCGTCGGATTATCAGGGTAAGGCCGTGCTCGTGGCGGAGTCCGTCGAGCTCAATCCTCCATCTGAGATTCGACCGGGCGATAAGGAGTTCGCGTCGGACACGGACGGGTATGACATTGGGATCACGGCCTACGATCTGACCCATAACGGTGATGCCTATCTCGGACAAACTGTCGTCGTCAGCGGTGAGGTCGAAGATCGATTCCTCACGCTCCATGCCTTTCTTCTTGGCGACGACCGGTTCCTGGTCATCAGCAAGGAGCCACAGCCGGAGCTCTTTGTCGAGGCCACTGCCTACGTCACGGGCCAGGTGCGGCGCTTTCATCTGAAAGAGATCGAGGCGGAGTTGGGGGTCGATCTCGACGATCAGCTCCTCGCCGAATTCGAGGGGGATGTCTTTCTCCTGGCGCGGACGGTGGAGCTTGTTGCGTGAGGAAAAAAGTCTGCCGGTGATGGATACGAATCAGCTACGGGACATTTCGGCGGCCGAATGCGCGGGGAGCCGAACGGAGGATACTGCCCTCTGGAACCAGGCGCGCGCGGCTCTGGCAGTTCCCGCTGGAGCTATCTTGGCGGTCGTCATATTTGCGCTCCTCCTTGGGCTCGGATACCTCGTGGCCGCGATCGCCTTTTCGGGCGCCCCGCCATCGGCACTGGCGCGAGGCAGTCTGCTCTGGAGCGGTCCCGTCGCTATCCTGTCGGCTGCCGTCGGCGGCTACCTCGCGGCGCGCTTGGCCGGCGGCGCGATGCGACGGCTGGTGACCGCGGGTGGGCTGAGCGCCCTCGGCGCCGTGCTGCTCGTGATCGCGCTCATCGCCGGCATCGCGGGTAGTGCGTTCGATTTCCATTCGGCGTCGATTGCTCTGGGGATCACCGAGCCGGCCCGGTTGCCCGAGGAAGCCGTCCCGACGGCTGTCGCCCGCTCGCTGCCCAGCGATGCGCCGCTGATTGAGCCCTCGGATCTCGCGTGGCGGCGGACGATCAAGGCGGTTGGCTGGCTCGCCTCGCTCTGCGTTCTCCTGATCGTTGCCGGTGCCCTTGGAGGTTGGGTTAGAGTTCTCGAAGACCCTGATCCAGATGCGGCGAGGAATGGGAGCAATTAACGATGACGTCACCAGACCGGCACCCGCCGGATTTGGGGATGCTGCAGCGCGATGATTATGCCGCGAAGTTGGAAGCGGCCCGGCAGCGTCGCCTGCTGATCGCGCTCTTCGGCCTGGTCCTGCTGACGCTGGCGCTATCGGCGGTCGCGGCGGGTCCAGGTGTCCTGCCCGGCGATGTCTGGATCGCGAGCCAGGTTCAACGCACGCATGGTGATGTCGGCGATGCCGTGGCCCGGTTCATCTACTGGCTTGGCTCACTGCCTGGCCTCGCGGCCGGTGCCATCGCGATCGCGTCAGTCTTCGCCGCTTACCGGAGGTGGCCGGAGGCCGCGATCGTGCTCGGCACCGTCATCGTGCGAGGCGCCAACCCGCTCTTGAAATTCATCCTCAGCAGCCCTCGGCCTACCATCGATCTCGTCACGGTGGGAGAGCAGGCGAGCGCGATGGGGTTCCCGAGTGGGCACAGCATGGGCGTGGCGCTGCTCTATGGCACGAGCGCCTACTTGCTCGCGCGCCTCCTGCCCGGCCGTGGCTTGCGTTGCGTGGTGTGGGGCATCGCCATCGCGCTGATCGTGATGACCGGGTATGGCCGCATCTACACCGGCGCTCACTGGCCGTCGGATGTCCTGGGTGGATACCTTTGGGCGTGGTGCGTCGCTTTGGTGCTTCTCGGCGCGGCGCACGTTGCCGGCATCCGGCCCTCTCCAACCGTCAGGGAGAGGCGTGGCGGCGTGCCGGTCGCACGGAGATAGCACCGACATTAGTGAGAAAGAATGACCGCCGGTTTGCGTCCCCTCCGCGACAGTTGGTAGACTTGGCTGGTTAACCTGGTAACGTACATTCACGGGCTGGCTGGCTGCCGTGAATTCAAGGCCGAGGGTCCTAGCCCGGATTATTCACGCAGCCCTTGTGGGGGCGTGGAGTCCATCCGAAGGCCGATTTTGGCAGGGTGGTGGGAACAACCGGTCTCAGAAGCGCATCGTGATGACCGCCATCCCTACGAAAACCGTTCATGAATAATCGAGGCTTAGTGCGGCATGCGGTGTCGTAGCCATGCCGGAAATAGGGAGGATCGCCTGGTGCCCCGGGAAACCTACGAGCGAAGTTCTGTCATCGGCGAGGCGAGTGGACCGGCATCCTCGTCTGTTTCGCCGGCCAGGCCATCAGCCGTACCACTGACGACTATCCGCCTCCAGCTCTTTCCACTGGCGATATTTGCTGTCGTTCTGGCTGGTTGCGTACTCCGGATCTTCGCCGCCGAGCGCCTGACGCCTCACGTTGATGAGGCGGCGAGCGTGCTCGCCGCGCATGCGGTCGTCGAGCGGGGCGTGCCGGTGTTGCCATCGGGTACCGTGTATTTCCAAGGTGCGACGCTCTCGTACGTGTTGGCGCCATTTGTCTGGCTCGGGTTCGGGGGCCTCGACCACCTCCACCTCCTGCGGGCCGTGAGCGTTGTCGCCGGGACGCTCGCGGTGTACCTGAGCTATCGGCTGGGCCTGGCGGTGACCCGCGATGAGCGGGTCGGGATGCTGGCCGCTATCTTTGTCGCGATGGACCCATTGAGCGTGCAGTGGAGCGGGCACGTTCGGATGTACGGTCTGCTCCAGGCGTTGACCCTGGGCCTGGTTTGGCTCCTTGTGCGGGCGGTGAGCAAGCCGACCACTGGCGTGATCGCTGGGCTGATCGCCGTCTTTTGGGTGGCGATCTTCACGCATATTGGGATGGCGCTGCTCTGGCCAGCGATGGCGATCATGGCGCTGGTCGTTTGGCGCTCGATGTCCAGGCGCTATCGGTGGAACCTCGCGATAGGGCTTACGCTCTCGGCGCTCGCGCCCGTCGCCCTCATGGTTCTCAACCAGCTCTTGGGGTCCGCCAGTGTCGGCGGGCCGGGAGCGGCACCGTCTCCTCTGGTGAGCTTCGTCGGGGATCATCTCCTTGCACCCCTGGCCCTGGTCCCTAACTTGGTTCAAGACTTCGACTGGCGTCCACTGACGAGGGCCAGCAACGCCGTGTGGTACGTCCCGGGCATCATCGTGGCGCTCGGCACGCTGGCTGCCGCGCGCCGTTGGGGGCCGCCGGGCAGGGCGCAACCGTACCGGCGGGAGCGGTCGGCGATGATCGCGTTGCTTGTCTGTTACTGGTTACCCGTCATCGGCGTCGCGTTCTTCACCGTCTCTCCCAAAGAGCGGTACCTGCTCCATATTCACCTGATCGGATACGTCCTCCTCGCGGCGGTCGCGGTCGACGTCGCGCGGCGGACCGGGCGCTCCGCTAGAGCGGTGGCCGCGGCTGGGAGTGCTCCGCACGCGCTGGCGATTATTCTGCTCACCGTGACCGTGCTGGGAACAGGACTGACCTGGCGGCTGGTTGAGCCCGTCGTTCATCCGGATCACGTCGCGGCGACGGAATACGTCGCCGCCCACCGGGAAGGTGGTGAGCCGGTGATCGTCGCGCTGCCGGCGGTGGCCGATCTTGTCCTCGAGAATCGAGACCGGCTCTACTTCCTGGCGGGGCCGGAAGACCGTCCACGAGCTGAGCGTCTGACGCGAGCGGACGGGGATCGGCTGATTGATTACTGGGTGGGCATCGAGGCCATTGTCAGCGCCGAATCGTTAGCGGCCTTGCTACGCGCCAACCCTGGCGCCTGGGTCGTGGTCGATGAAGAGCGGCTCAGTGCCGACTGGGCTTATGCGGGGGCGATTGCCGACACCTTGACCGAGCTCACCGGCCCCGTCTATGAGGCAGCTGGCGGCGCGGTTGTCCTCCGTGTCCCTCCTGCCGAGCCGCCCCCAGCGCCATAGCCGGCGCAGCGAGCGTTCTTCCTCATCGCCGCCATCACCCCCACGCGCGGCAGGCAAACGGTGGAACGTAGTCTGCGGCATGGCATGAGAGCACGCTGGGCACGGTGCATGGTGCCGGCGGGAGCTTCTATTTCGTGCAGGCGACGGCCGCAACAAGGAGATGACTGATGCCCGGAACAAACGCCACGTTGCACAAGCTGAGCGATTCGGAGATGACGGTTGCCGACCCGGCGGAGGATGTTCGCGGCCGGGACGTCAAAGACCGGGCCGGTGAAGATGTCGGTCATGTGGAAGATCTCTTGATCGACGACGATGCCAAAGTCCGCTATTTGCGGGTTGCGTCGGGAGGATTCCTGGGTATAGGCGAGCACACGTTCCTGATCCCCGTGGACGCCATCACCCGCATTGACAACGATCATGTCCACGTCGATCAGACACGGGAGCATTTGTCCGGCACCCCCGCCTACGATCCTGATCTGACCTACGATGAGGGTTACTACACCAACCTCTATGGCTACTATGGATACGCGCCGTACTGGTCGCCGGGGTATCGCTATCCGGGATATCCGTTCTACGTCTAATGACCCGGTGGCTGGTGCTGAGCGCTCATCGCCGGCGCTGAGAGGAGGATGCTGGTGGAATTCGACGTGCTGTTTGCGCTCCTGGTCGCGCTGGCCGTCAGCGCCGTTTTCTGGGCCGTGGCAGGCTGGCCGGGCGCTGGATCGGAGGCGATCGGGCTGTTCCTCCTAGCCCTGCTGGTTGTCTGGGCGGCGGGGGTTTGGATCACGCCGGTCGGGCCCACCATTGGCGACGACTACTGGCTGCCCTTCATCATCCCAGGGTTATTGTTTCTCTTGTTACTCGCGGCGCTCGTACCGCCACGGCGGCCACGTAACCGTCGGGAAGCGGTAGAAGAGACCACTGCCGAGGACACGGTCGCCGTCGCGGCGGCGTTGACGTTGGGTGTCATCTTCTGGGTGCTGATTGTGTTCCTGATTATCGCCATCATCGCGGCCTACGCCTAAGCTAGAGCGTGGCGGTGGATCGCGAACGTCTCGACCACGGTGAGCCGGCGGTTTACTCCGCGATGAAGGCCCAGGTTGTGGCTGCGGCTTGTTGGAGACGGATATCGAGCGTGGGAATCGCTTCACCGCGCAGGGAATTCGGCGCGCCGTCGGGTGTCGGTCCAAAGTCGCCCCATTGGTCGACGATGGCCCAGCCCTGGTGCTCGAGGAGGCACGCCAGCTCCCAGGGGGTCGCGTAGTTGTTGGCGCGGCGTCCCGGGTCGAGGTGCCGCTGCCAGACGTTCGCGTAGATGGGAGAGAGCGCGCCGGGAATGCTTGCGTAGAGGCGCCCACCGGGCCGGAGGACTCGACGCAGCTCCGTGAGCGTCGCGGCCATATCCGGTACGAAGTGGAGCGAGAGGCGAGCGTGGACCGCATCATAAGTCTCGTCCCTGTCCGGCAGCGCGGTCAGATCGCCTTCCCGCCAGATGATCTCCACGCCTGCTTCTTGGGCATGGCGACGCGCGCGCTTGAGCATGTCCGGGGCCAGATCAACCGCGGTCACGTCGCAGCCCCGGCGGGCAAAAGCGATGGCGAACTGACCCGTGCCACAGCCGGCGTCGAGCAACCGTGACCCCGGTTGGAGGTTCAGCGCGGTCGCGGTCCTGTGAATGTCGCCCACGCGATCCGGGGCGGCGGCATAAACTTGGGCAACCTCATCCCACCACGGGGCGCGCTCGTCCCAAGTGGCTCGCGCCTGGTGGAGCCAGGCCGAGTGGTCGGGGCGCTGTTGGTCAACGGGTGCGGGCACCTGGTCTACCTCTCGTGATGATTGCGATGTTCGAACCATTCTATGACCGCGTGATCTCCCCGGCGAGGGATCGGACGTTCGCGCGGCCGAGATGACAACCGTATCACGTCGCGGCTCAGCATCATGACCATTCGGGTTGCCCCCGCATTCCCTCTCCTCCCTCACGCAGAGCCCCTCTCCAGCTCATGATCCCGGCTAGTCCCGTCCGTATGAGACCGAGACCATGCGTGG
>DASYWB010000036.1:0-4794 GCA_035936495.1 Thermomicrobiales bacterium | reverse complement strand
CACCCGAGGCAACGGTCCTTGCCACCGGCAGCGCCGCGGGCCTTATGGCCATTGACGTCGTCTACGCCAGCAAGCGCCGCATCTCATCCGTCTACTTACTCGACGCGGCCGTGGAACTGGCTCTTATCGGCGGTTGGATCTTCGCCTGGTGGAAACATCGCACGTAGCGCGGCTTGGAGACACGCCGAAACGGTCTAGAAGAGATTGCCTCGTCCCATGCTTCCGCCAGGACTACGAGATCCAACTCAGGATGCGAGATAAGCCTCCGGCCCCGTGTACGGAGGACTTCTGCCACCGATGTGCTCGCATCAACGACGAGCCGCATGTGCCCCCGGCCCGGCGTCGCCTGCTCTGAGCGCCATTTTCAGCCGGAAGCGCCTCGTTCAGGTCATACAGCTTGCTCAGGGCTTCCTCCGACAAGCCGCTCTCCGCGAGCACTCGTTGTTGGACCGCTTCCTCCAACGGATGCAATGCCCTGGAGAAGCTTTGCCTGTTCCCTGTTCCGGTCGGTATATAAAACCCGATGGGTTCCCCATGTTGCTCGATAGCGACTGGCTCATCACCCGCGAAATAGCCTGTGGCGTGATCGCGGAACTCGCGGACTCCTACCCGCTTCATTCTGCCCTCGGGTGGGACCACCTGTGTCCACATAATTGCGTAGTGCCATGGCTTACGCACGACGAAGGGCGACCCCAACGGTCGCCCTTCGTCACGCTCCATTGTCCTGTCCTAACGAGGTCTTGGACTACCGCTCGGCGCCGACCTCGCGAAACTCGCCTTCGACCGTGGTCTCGTCTCCCGCCGTCGGGGCTCCGGCTTCCGGAGCTTCGCCGAACGGGGCACCCTGCCCATTTGGACCACCAGCCTCACCAGCAGCTCCGGCCGCCTCGTACATCGCCGTGCTTACCGCGGTCAGCGCCTGGACCATCTCCTCGTAGGCTGGTCGCAGCCGGTCAATGTTATCCCGATCCTGGTCGAGAATCTCCTTGACCGCTTGGACCTTCTGATCCAGCTCCGCCTTCCGCTCAGTCGGAATCTGATCACCGTGATCAGCGAGCGTCTTCTCGGCCTGGAAGACCATGCTCTCGGCATTGTTTTGAAGCTCGATCGCCTCCCGCCGCCTCCGGTCCTCCTCGGCGTGCGCTTCGGCCTCCTGGACCATGCGCTGCACCTCGGACTCGGACAGACCAGACGAGCCGGTGATCGTGATCTTCTGCTCGCGGCCAGTCGCCTGATCCTTCGCCGAGACGTTCACGATTCCGTTGGCGTCGATATCGAACGTGACCTCGATCTTGGGGACGCCTCGCGGCGCTGGCAGGATGCCGTCCAGGACGAACCGGCCCAGGCTCTTGTTATCCGCCGCCAGTGGCCGCTCACCTTGGAGCACATGGACCTCGACCTGGGGCTGGCTGTCCGCCGCCGTGGTGAATGTCTGGCTCTTCCGGGTCGGGATGGTCGTGTTCCGCTCGATCAGCGGCGTCGCCACGCCGCCCAACGTCTCGATCGACAGCGTCAGCGGCGTCACGTCGAGGAGCAAGATGTCCTTGACGTCACCACCCAAGACGCCACCCTGAATCGCCGCCCCGACTGCCACGACTTCATCGGGGTTGATGCCCTTGTGTGGCTCCTTCCCAAAGAAGTCTTGCACCTTTCGCTGAACCGCCGGCATCCGGGTCTGACCACCGACCAGCAGCGCCTCGTCCACCTGGTCTTTGGTGAGCTCAGCATCCTTCAACGCGGCCGTCATCGGTGGAACCGTGCGGTCGATCAGCGGGCTCGTCAACTGCTCCAGCTTGGACCGCGAGAGCGTGATGTTCATGTGCTTCGGCCCGCTAGCGTCGGCAGTGATGAACGGAAGGTTCACGTCGGTCTGCTGAGTGCTGGAGAGCTCGATCTTCGCCTTCTCTGCCGCCTCCTTCAAGCGCTGAAGGGCCATCCGATCCTTGCGGAGGTCAATCCCCTCCTGCTTCTTGAACTCGTCGGCGAGGTAGTCGATCAGCACTTGGTCGAAGTCATCGCCGCCGAGGTGCGTATCACCGTTGGTCGCCATGACCTGGAAGACGCCCTCGGAGAGATCGAGGATCGAGATATCGTAGGTCCCACCGCCAAGGTCGTAGACGGCGACCTTCTCATCGCCCTTCTTGTCCAGACCATACGCCAACGCCGATGCCGTCGGCTCGTTGATGATGCGCTGCACGTCCAGTCCGGCAATCCGGCCCGCGTCCTTGGTCGCGTCCCGCTGGGCATTGTCGAAGTAGGCCGGCACGGTAACGACCGCCTGATCGACCTTGTCACCCAGGTACGCCTCGGCGTCCGCCCTCAACTTCTGCAGGATCATCGCCGAGATCTCCTGCGGACTGTACCAACGGTCACCCATCTTCACCTGCACGTCGCCGTTCGGCGCCGCCTGCATCTGATACGGCACCAGATCTTTGTCGCGCTGAACAGCGGGATCGTTGAACTTGCGACCCATGAATCGCTTGATCGACGAAATCGTGTTCTCGGGGTTCGTGACCGCCTGCCGCCGCGCGAAGCGGCCCACCAAGCGCTCGCCATTGTTGGTCACCGCCACCACCGATGGCGTTAGCCGCTCGCCTTCTGCATTAGGAATCACCACCGGTTCGCCGCCCTCGATCGTGGCCATCACCGAGTTCGTGGTTCCTAAGTCGATACCAATCGTCCGTCCCATCGTCTCATCCTCCATCCCGTCCTAGAGCTTCTCGCTCGCGTCAGACTCGTCCTCGCCGTTCGTCTTCGTCGCTACCGCCGGTTCGGGTACCGCATCGCCTGTCTTGACCATCGCTGGCCGGAGCAATGCCGTCCCTAACTGATACCCATCCTGGTACACCTCGACGACGTAGTCCCCCGAGGTTCCCGGCTCTGTCGCTACCGCCTCGTGGACCGCGGGATCAAACCGCTGACCCAGGGCATCGATGGGCTCCACGCCGAACCGCTCCAGCACGCCGAGCAGCTTCTTGCCGACCATCGCCGTCCCGGAAACCCAGCCACTGTCGGCGAACTCGGGCGGCACTGCCGCGAGTGCCCGGTTGAAATCGTCCATCACAGGCAACAGCTGCGCCAGGATATCCCGGCTCGCCAACTGCCTCGCCAAGGCTCGCTCCTGATCAACGCGGCGGCGAAAGTTTGCGAAATCCGCCCGTTCGCGTTGAAGTTGGTCGAGATAGCGATCCCGCTCGGCGGCCAGCGTGCCCGTCGGATCGGGCTGGTTCTCCAGCGCGGCGTTCGCGGTGTCGACCAGCGTGTCCGCCTGATCCGGCGACGCTTCTTCTATTATGTCTGGCTGGCGCTGTTTAGTATCGGTCACACCTTCTTCTCCATCATGCTATCAATCTTGCTCTTTCGTACCTAGGCGCTGTAGAGGTCCGCCATCAAGTCACTCATCAGCCGGGCCATGTATCTCACCGACGAGATCGAGCGACCATACGCCATGCGCGTTGGCCCGACGACACCAAGCAGACCCGTCACTTCACCGTCCACGCCGTAAGTTGAGACGACAATGCCGAAGCGTCGCAACTCATCGGCGGGGTTCTCGTCTCCGATGAAGACTTGAACACCCGATACGCTCGCGATCTGGGGTAGAACCGCATTGAGAAACGCACCTCCTCGGAGCAAGTCGAGCATGCCACGCGCGTCGTCCCCACCGAACTCCGGCTGGCTGAGCATATTCTGCCATCCCGAGTGTCGTACCTCGGTCTGGCTGACCGTCTCCAGACCTCTCAGTGCCATCATCACCTCGGAAAGCACAAAGCGTGCCGAACCTTCGGCTGCTTGCACTCTGGCGGCTATCTCGTCAGCGGTTAACCCGGTGACGTCCGCCACCAACGCATCCGCGAGGCGACTGAGCGCCGGCTGGTCAACAGGTTCTGGCCAGTGGATCATCACCTGGCGGACGAGACTTTCGTGCGTCACGAGGATCAGCAGTGCCAACTTCGGTTGCAGACCGATCAGCTCGAAGTGCCGCAGGCGGGGAATCGTGGGCCGTGGCGCCGTCACGACGGACACATTGCCCGCCGTTTCCGCTAACACCGTCGCCGCCAGCTCGATCCAATGCTCAAGCTGGACCTCGACCTGCCGAAACTGATGCCGGATCATGATCTGATCGACCGCTGGCAGTTCGGCCGCTTCCATCAAGTGATGCACGAAATACCGATAGCCCTGATCGGTCGGAACACGCCCACCGGACGTATGTAACGCCTGGACATACCCCGCCGCCTCAAGCTCGGCCATCTCATGCCGGATCGTCGCCGGCGACACGCCGATGGCATACCGCTCGGTGAGGCCTTTAGACCCAACCGGACGGCCGCTTTGCACGTGCTCCTGAACGATCAGTTTGAGCACGACGCGCTGGCGGTCCGTCAGCGGTACCATCTCTTGATCATAGCTCGCGAGATGTGATGCTTGCTGCACTGCTTCTCCTTCGTTAGCACTCTCAGCCCCGGAGTGCTAACGCGGGAAGGATAGCAAGGTTGCACACCTCCTGTCAAGGTTGAAGGCTGTACGACCGCCCGGGCTTGACGTGTCGCGTGGCCCGGTCCCAACCCCCTGCCCGGAGGGGAGAAGCAAGCCAGTTCCAGCGAGGTTGAACCCGGCGTGTCGGCGCCCTAGGCGTCCACGGCCCAGTCTGCCAAACCGGCGGGCAGCGGCACAGGACGCTTGGGGCGGCTCGCGACATCCACGTGTCGGCCCGTCTCACTCGCCTCCAGGATCCCGTGCATGACCTCCAAGACGTGCAACGCGACCTCTCCATTCGCCCGGTGCCGGCGATGTCCCCAC
>DASYWB010000035.1:0-2020 GCA_035936495.1 Thermomicrobiales bacterium | reverse complement strand
AACGGCCCTCGCGACCAGTTGGTCGCGAGGGCCGCACTGAGCCTACGAGTTTACCGGCGCGTCAGGCGGCAGGCGCTGACGGCACCGCCGGCGACGAACGTAAGATGTCACAGCCCTTCTCGGGATCTTGACCCCGCTCCGCGACACAGACGTCCCCGTATTGGTCGAACGGCGGCTCCAACCACATCGTCGTCATCCCGTTCCCCCGGCCGTCGACGCCCAGCTCCCCGGCGTGGACAAATGACCCGTCATCCCGCGTGACCGCATAGACATCGTAGTCCACGCCATTGCCGAGATCGGCCAAGCCGGAGACGACGAACAATGCCTTGCCGTCATCCGCACGGTAAGTAATACGCCCCAGCGCCTCGGTGGCTTCTGTCCCATCGGTGAGGTCTAACCTCTGGTCTCCACCAAAAAAGGCACCCTGCACGTCTGACAGCGCCTCACGCAGATCGCGAATCTCACTCGCGCGGCTTTGGGCATCGTCACGCAGGATCAATGACCAAACGCTCAACAGGCCAACCGCGAGCACCAGCGGCACCGTGGTCACCATCGGCAGAGACCGCCCCCACCACCCGGACCGGCGGGAAGTCGCATCGCTCGGCCGGTCGTCGGCCCGGGACGTGGAGGAAGCTGGAAGTGTCGGAGTCCTGAGCGCATCAACCGGCGTTGGCACCGAGGCCGACACCGCGCCGCTCGCCTGCTGAACTTGGGAGATCCGGGCGAACAACGCCGCTTTCACATCCGGCGGCGGAGAGACTTGGGGAACGCCAAAGGGCAGCAGGGAGACCGTAGAGCGACTCTCCGCCAGCTCTTCAGCACATCCGGCGCAGGCAAGGACGTGCTCATCAACCCGCGCGATTTCCTCTGGTTCGAGCGCCCCCAGCACGTAGCCGGGGATGAGGTCATCGACGTGCCCATCGCTTGAAGGCATCGCCGCCAACCGGTATCGCTTGCGCCGGTTGTCCTGGGAACTTCCTCGTTCGTGCCTCACACCAATTCCCCCTCATGTCCCTCTAGGCTCTCGCGCAGCTTCCGAATCCCGAGCCGCATTCGCGTCTTGATGGTACCGAGCGGCTCTCCTAGGTGTTCCGCGATCTCCCGCTGCGTCAAACCTCGGAAATATGCCAACTCGATCGCCTCTCGCTGGTTCGCCGGCAATTGGTCCAGCGCATCATTGATCGTCTCGCGCAGTGCGCCTAACCACACCTCATCCTCGACGGCCGGTCCCCGGTCTGCAACGGCGGCGAGCACCGCCTCCGGATCTTCACTATCGGCCTTTTGCGGCCTTCGACCTCGCTTCCGGATCTCATCGATCGCCATGTTGTGGGTAATGCTCAGCAGCCAGGTCACGAACGTGCCGCGACTCGCCGAATAGGACCCTCCTTGCTGCCAGGCTCGGAAGAAGACCTCCTGCAAGAGCTCTTCCGCCATTTGCGGATCCCGTAGGATGCGCACCGCGAACGAGTAGACCACTCGGGAATAGCGCTCGTAGAGCACCTCAAGCGCCCGTGCCTCGCCCGACGCGGCCCGCCCGATCAGGTCCGCGTCCGAAAGTTCCACCCAATCCGGGTCAATCCCGGCTGCCATTCTCACCGCTATCTTTGACCTTTCGCCCGCTTCCGGGCAATAGGCCCTCGACCCGGTGCCGCTTGGGTATACGTCCATGTGGTGCCATCGGGTTTTCCTTCCGCGTGTCGCGTCAGGCTCCGACCTGGTTTATTGAGCATCTATCTACGCTACGCGGGCGTGGGGTCCGCCTGCGCCAGCCCAAGCGCCTCCCGCGCTTCCGCCACCACCCTAAAGGAACCGGTTACCACGATCAGATCGGCTTCGCCCGCCATAGCCATCGCCTCGCCAAGCGCCTCGGCAACATCGAGTACCTCGCGCACCGGGAGCCCCACCCGCTGAAACGCCCCCGCGATGTGATCGGTTTCTGCCGCGCGCGGTGAGCGCGCATGGGTCGCGAGAACACATCTGTCATTACCCGAAAGGGCCTCGGCAATTGCATCGATGCGTT
>DASYWB010000034.1:0-4313 GCA_035936495.1 Thermomicrobiales bacterium | reverse complement strand
TAGACTGGTTCCCACCAGACGACAACCGTTCTGGTCAGTTGCAAATAGGAGGATGGATGGCCACTTCCTACATTGCGGACCTGCGCCGGGCGGTCTCGTCGTCCCGTCTGGATCGATACCGTCCGGTGGGGGGTAGCGACCCGGATATGGCGGTGGACTACTTCTGGAACATCGCCCTGTCCGAAGCGCTCTACGGTGGCCTGGCGGTTCTTGAGGTGACGTTGCGCAGCAGCATTCATGCCGCATTGACGAATCGCGAGGGTACCGACATGTGGTTCCGGGCACTGCTGGAGCCACGCCAACTCCGGGAATACGCCTCGGCTATGCTCACGCTGAGGGAGCGCCACAAGGGGAGGCAGCCGACATCGGGACAGCTGGTGGCCGAACTGACGTTTGGTTTCTGGACCACCCTCCGCAGCCAGCCATACCACCAAACCCTATGGGCTCCTAATCACATGTCCCTCGTGAAGGATGTGTTCCCGAACCTGCCACCGGTTCCGAACAACCGGCACTACGTCCACCAGCGTTACAACGAGTTGCGCAAGCTGCGCAACCGCGGCTTCCATCATGAGCGCATCTGGGATCGGCCTCGACTCGCGATTGAGCATCGGGAGATGATCGAGGCGATCGCCTGGGTTAGCCCGGCGGTCCGCGACAACGTCATACTGATCGACCATTTCCCGGACACGTATCAGCATGGCCGCTCCACGATCGAGGCCAATCTCAAGGCCAATCTTCGCATCCCGTAAGCCAGGAATATGGCTGCCTGTGCCACTATCGCATCTACTCCGCGCCGCGAGCCTGCCGTTGGAGCTCGAAGAGCTTGGTCAGGGCTTCCAGGGGCGAGAGGGACTCGACATCCAAGGCTTTCAGGGTCTCGACGGTGGGATCGGGCTGGCCGAAGAAAGTCAGTTGAAAGTCGGGCTCGCTGGCCGGAGCCGGCAGGCGCATGGCCGAGCGGCGACGGGCGGGCTCGTCGTCGTGGCGATGACCGGCTTCGAGGTCGTCCAGAATCTCCTGGGCACGGCGCACGACGGGACGTGGGATGCCGGCGATCCGTGCGACGTGGACCCCGTAGGAGCGGTCGGCCGCGCCCGGAACGACCTGGCGCAGGAAGACGATGCGCTCGCCCTCTTCCAGGACCTCCATCCGGAATGTCTTGACGCGGGGCAAGATCCGCTCTAACTCGGTCAGCTCGTGGTAATGCGTAGCGAACAAGGTCCGGCACCCGAGGCGGGGCGCATTGTGCAGGTGCTCGACGACGGCGCGGGCGATCGCCAAGCCGTCGTAGGTACTGGTGCCCCGGCCGATCTCATCCAGCACGACCAGGCTCCGTGAGGTGGCGTGATGGAGGATATTAGCCGTCTCCAGCATCTCGACCATGAATGTGCTCTGACCGGTCGCGATGTCGTCTTGCGCCCCGATCCGGGTGAAGATGCGATCAACGACACCAATCTTGGCCCGGTCGGCGGGCACGAAGGAGCCGATCTGGGACAGGAGGACGATCAAGGCTACTTGACGTAACCAGCTGCTCTTGCCGGCCATGTTCGGCCCGGTCAGGATAGCGATCCGGGCGCCTACCTCGCCAGTGGCGTCGAGCCGTGCGTCGTTGGGAACATATTCGCCCCGGCCTAGCACCGACTCGAGCACCGGATGGCGACCGCCGTCGATGATGAGGGCGGTCCCGTCGTCGAGCTCCGGCCGGACGTAGCCACGGCTGACGGCGACCTCGGCCAGGGCGGCGACCACATCGAGATAGGCGACGATCCGGGCCGCGGCGAGCAGCATTGGCGCCGCGGCGGCCACCCGCGCGACGACTCGCCGGAAGACATCGGCCTCGATCTCCGCCAGGGTATCCTGGGCCGTGAGGACGACGGTCTCGTATTCCTTGAGCTGAGGCGTGAAGTAGCGCGTGCCGTTGGCCAGGCTCTGCTTGGGGATGTATTCCGCTGGCAGGACCGGTTCGTCGGATCGGCCGTTGCCGGCGGCGGCACGCTCTCGCTCAGCGCTGGCGAGCGCGGCGGTGGTGACCTCGAGGTAGTACCCGAAGACCTTGTTATAGCCGACCTTCAGCGACCTCATGCCGGTCCGTTCCCGCTCGGATCGCTCCAGGCCAGCGATCCAATCACGCGCCTCCCGCGCCCGGGTGCGATGACCATCCAACTCGGCGGCATAGCCGGGCCGCAAGACCGTGCCTTTGCCGAGGACCGCTGGTGGGTCGTCATCAATCGCCTCGGCCAGCAGGGCGTGGATCTCCTGACAGCTAGGAAGGGGGGACCCACCGGGCGTGTCCTTCGCCACCGATTCGAGCTCGGGCAGCGCCCCTAATGCTGAGCGCAGGCTGACCATGTCACGGGGTCCGGCGATGCCGGTGATCGTCCGGTTGACCAGGCGCTCAATGTCGCCGACACCGGCGAGAGTGCGGCGAACCTCCGAACGCGTCACGCTGTCGTCATAAAACCGGGCCACGCCATCTTGCCGCTCGCGCAGAGCGTCGAGGCCAAGCAGTGGCTGGCCGAGCCAGCGCCGTAGCAAGCGGGCGCCCATCGGCGTTCGTGTCTGGTCGAGGACCGCGATCAAGCTGTGCCGCTTGTCGCCACGGGCACTTTCGCTCAGCTCCAGATTGCGCCGCGTCTGCGTGTCGAGCGTCATGAAGCCATCAGTCGTATAGGTCGTGAGCGCGGTGATCTGGCGCGGATCCGAGCGCTGGGTATCCGCCAGGTACTGGAGCAGGGCGCCCGCGGCGCGCGCGGCGAGCGGCTTGCCGGCGCAGCCGAACCCGTCGAGCGATTCGACGTCGAAGTGGTGCAGCAACGCCTCTTCGGCACGATCCTGCCGCCACCGCCAGGGGTCGATGGAGCCGTGGGGAAGATCCCCTGGCAGCCATGCTTCGGGAGGAACCAGTGACTCGCCTGCCATCGCCTCGGGGAGAACGAGCTCGGCCGGGGCCAGGCGCAGCAACTCCCTGCCGGCGGCAAGCAGCGTTTCCTCGGGGCTTCCCCCCGTGATCTCGGTCGTCGCGAACTCACCGGTGCTGATGTCGGCATGAGCGATACCGGCGCGATTGCCCTCGGCGATGACCGCCGCGATATAGTTATTCGCGCGGGCATCGAGCATCCCCGGCTCGACGACCGTGCCGGGTGTGACGACGCGGGTGACGTCCCGCTCGACGAGCGCCCGGCCCTTGCTGACGTTGCCGACTTGCTCGCAGATCGCGACCTTATGCCCGGCCTGAATCAACCGGGCAATATACCCCTCGGCGGCATGATAGGGCATGCCGGCCATGGGGACGCGGACGCCCTTGCCCATCTCCCGCGAGGTGAGGACGAGGTCGAGCAGGGCGGCGGCGATCTCCGCATCGCTATCGAACGTCTCGTAGAAATCGCCCAGCCGGAAGAAGAGGATGGCATCGGGGTAGCGTGCCTTGATCTGAAGATACTGGCGGCGGAGAGGCACGACGGATGAAGCATCAGTCGCCTCGCCGGTCCGCTCCGTTGCCCGTGCGCTGCTCACCAGCCGAACTCCTTCGTTGAGCACCCCCGGTCACCTGCCGGGCGCGGTCGCCCAACGGGATGCCATCAGTCGCGGGGGATACACGGTAGACTACGGCACGACTCTATCCAGGGGCAAGCCGGGCCGGATTTCGATTCGCCGCGGGTGCTCTTTGGGTCCCTACATCTTGAGCGAAGGAGCGGACGATGGCGAAGTTTCTGGCGCTGATTACCTATGGCGACCGCGCGCGGCGGGACGCCACACGACCCCGGCACCGGGAGTACCTGCAAGAGCTTTTGGATAGCGGCAAGCTGCACGAATCCGGCCCGTTCACCGATGACAGCGGCGCCGCTATCGTCTACAACGCCACTGACGAGTCGGAGGCGCGGGAGCTCCTCGCCAACGATCCCTATAGTCAGGACGGCGTCCTCTCTGATATACGACTCGTGGAGTGGCAGATCACGTTTAGCGCCACGTCGTAACGGGATCAGCCTGACAACCGTCTTGCCATCCCTGGACGCCATTGCTGATCGCTCTGGCGATCTGGTGTTGCCATTTCCCAACAATGCGCACTCGGCGGGGTTTCAGAGAGAGACCGTCTCGGCGAGCGGGCCCGGCATCTCCGACTGGAGCAGCGGATCCGGACGCGAACCGGCCAGCGCCGCCGTTCGTGAGACCCGTGTCTGGCGAGCCAGTACGGGCTGGGATGAGCGAAGCGTTCATGCGCTCGCCGAACGCCGCGCCTTCGCTTCCTGCCCTCGAAGGTTTTCGTGTCGTTGGTGCCTGGATCGGCTCGAGGCCGGCCACGGCCGATTCCCGGG
>DASYWB010000033.1:0-2868 GCA_035936495.1 Thermomicrobiales bacterium | reverse complement strand
AATCATGCACAAGCCCGACGATGCCCCAACGCGCGGGATCCTCGTTGAACCGAGCGGCGTAGGCCGCCATTGCGGTCTCAACCGCTAAGCAATGGCGGCGCAAACTTTCGCTCTTGACGTACTCGGTGACCAAGTCCCATGTCGCCTCTCGGCTCGGCAATTCCAACCGTCTTCCTCCCTCGTCGCTCTCCACCCGGCGGGTGACTGGCTTGCCCATCAAAGGATCAGCATCGCATCGCCGAAGGAGAAGAAGCGATACCCCTCCTCAATCGCCACATGATACGCGTTCAGCGTCCGCTCGCGGCCGGCGAGCGCGCTGACCATCACCAAGAGCGTCGACTTCGGCAGATGAAAGTTGGTCAGCAGGCCATCGACGATTGTCCACTCGTGACCCGGCCGGATGAAGAGATCCGTCATGCCCTCTCTCGCTGAAGGCGACCGCTCCTGCCGGAGGCATCCATAGGTCTCCAACGTCCGGGCCGCGGTCGTGCCAACCGCGACGACACGGCCGCCTCGACGCTTCGTCGTCTCGACCGCCAGCGCCGTTTCCGCCGCGATCGAGAACCATTCCTGGTGCATCCGGTGATCGTTCAGATCCTCGACCGACACCGTGCGAAACGTATCGACCCCAACGTGGAGGGTGACCTCCGCCCATCCGATACCCGCCGCGTCCAGCCGCGCTCGTAGTTCCGGGGTGAAATGCAACCCCGCCGTGGGCGCGGCGGCTGACCCCGGCACCGAGGCGTGCAGCGTCTGGTAGCGTTCGGGATCGTCGATAACGGACAAGATATACGGTGGCAACGGCACCGATCCGTAATGAATCAGAGATTCGGGAAACAGGGAAGGAGACTGGATCACGACTTTTCCATCCAACTCGATCGTGATGACCTCGACGAGGGCCGGCGCAGCACTGGATCCGTCCACGGGATCGATGATGATCCGGGTCCCCGGCTTGAGCTTTCGCACGGGCTTTGCCAATGCGCTCCAACACCCCGCCCCCTGTTCGCGCAGCAGGAGAAGCTCCACCGCTCCGCCGGTGCCCGCTTTTCGGCCCTTGAGCCGAGCGGGCAAGACGCGAGTATTGTTGGCGACGAGGAGATCACCCGGCCGCAGCCACCGGGGGAGGTCCCGGATGCAGGCGTGACTGAGGTGCCCGGAGGTGCGGTCCATCACCATCAGCCGGGCGGCATCGCGGGGTTCCAACGGCGTTTGGGCGATGCGATCAGCCGGTAGCTGATAATCGAAATCCGCGAGTGGCAGAGGAGCAGGCGGGCTACTCGGCGTCATGCTCCTCCTCGAACATCAACTGCTGAGCCGTCCGCGATGGAGGAGGCATGAGCCCTAGGTGAACATAGGCGCGGCGCGTCGCCACGCGGCCGCGAGGCGTTCGCTGCAAAAAGCCGAGCTGAATGAGATACGGCTCATAGACATCCATAATCGTGTCCGTCTCCTCGCTCGTCGCCGCCGCCAGCGTCTCGATGCCAACCGGTCCACCCTCGAATTTCTCGATGATCGCCGTCAGGATGCGGCGATCGGTCTCGTCCAGGCCGAGGACGTCCACGTCTAAGATGGTCAGGGCATCATCGGCGACCTCCGCCGTGATCACGCCACCACCCTCGACCTCGGCGAAATCGCGGACTCGCTTCAGCAGGCGGTTGGCCACGCGCGGGGTACCGCGGGAGCGACGGGCGATGGCATCGGCGCCGTCCTGCTCGAGGGGGACGCCGAGGATGGAGGCTGATCGCACAACGATCTCATGCATGGCTTCGAGATCATAGAAGTCGAGACGCAGCACGGAGCCGAAGCGGTCGCGGAGCGGTCCCGTGAGCAGGGCCAACCGGGTCGTCGCGCCGACCAGCGTGAACCGCGGCAGATTGATGCGCATCGTGCGCGCCGCCGGACCCTTGCCGATCACGATATCGACCGCGCTGTCTTCCATCGCCGGGTAGAGCACCTCCTCAACGACCCGGTTCAGTCGGTGAATCTCGTCGATAAAGAGCACGTCGCCCGCTTTGAGGTTTGTGAGGATGGACACGAGGTCGCCCGCCCGCTCGATGGCGGGACCGGACGTGATGCGTAGGCTGACCCCCATCTCCGCCGCCAGGATACTGGCCAGGGTGGTCTTCCCCAACCCAGGCGGGCCGTAGAAGAGAACGTGATCCAGTGGCTCTCCCCGGCCGCGAGCCGCTCGCATGAACACATCAAGACTGGCCTTGATCCGGTCCTGTCCAATGTATTCCGAAAGACGGCGCGGGCGTAGGCTTCGCTCCGCGTGTTCCTCCTCGCGCGAGCGCGGACGTGGCGATACGGCACGATTCGTTCCCCCGGTCTCCGGTTGTTTGTCGTCGCTCGTATGGTCGGACATGACCCTAGTATACCAAGGAGATAGAACGCTTGTTCGTCACGAATCCTCCACCAACATATTCGGAATGCCGTCCTCGATCGGGTAACGCCGCCCACACCGCTGACATACAAGGACAGAGCCGTCCAGGAGAAGGTCGGACTTATCGACGGGGCAGACGAGCAGCGCCAGCAATTCGGGCGAGATGACCTCGCGCGCTTCGGTCTTCTGTTCAGCGGCATCCATGAATCCGTTCCTCCGATGCTCTTGTCTTGGCCTAAGCCTCACCCGGATGAACCTCGTGGTTCGCCTAACCTCGCGGGGGAGAGGGCGAAGCGGAAGGGGTACCGGGTTGCAGCGCGGCGAGCCGCTCCCGCGCTTGATCCGAGATGAATAAGTCGCCTCCGGCCGACGCTACTCGCTGATAGTAGTCGACCGCTTCCACTAGCCTCGGTGGGTCCCACTGCTCATAGAGCCGCGCGAGACCATATTGCGCCTCCGCTTGGTCAGCCGGGAGTCGCGCGGCA
>DASYWB010000032.1:0-9494 GCA_035936495.1 Thermomicrobiales bacterium | reverse complement strand
TGGCAGATACCACTCGTGGTCGATTCGAGCCAGCGCGTTCAAGTAGCTGCCGTGGATATGCCAGATCAGGATCTTTAGCCGGCGCATGACACCTCCCAGGCGGGCCTCGGGGCGGCGGGCCAACATCCTCCAAGTTGGACGGCGCATGCGGCGAGCACCGGGCCGGGCTCAAGCCGGGCCAGCGCCTCGCCGGGGTCCACGTCCGGACCGGCCAGGGCGGCGGCATCGATCACGCGGTGCCGGTCGGCATCGAGCGGCGCCCAATGGGCGGGACGGGTAGGACCGAAGAGGACGACGCTCGGCGTGCCCAGCGCCGCCGCGAGGTGGGAGGCGCCGGTATCGTTGGTGACGAGGAGATCGAGCCGCCGGATGGCCGCGGCGAACGCCCCGAGGTCGGTCTGGCCGGCGAGATCGAGCGCGGGCGCCCGCATCTCCTCGCGCACGGCCGTCACGATCTCGCGCTCGCCTTCCGTGCCGGTCAGCACGAGGCGTGCCCCGTGCCTCGCGGCCAGCGCGTCACCGAGTGCCGCGAACCGCTCGACGGGCCACCTCCGTTCCGGGTCCTTCGCACCCGGGTGCAGACCGACGAGGGGCCCTTCACCGTCCATCGGGAGCAGCGCCGCCGCGCGTCGCTCATCCGCCGGCGTCGTCTCGAGCTCCAGGCGTGGGTCGCCGTCCGGCGCGCCGAGCACGGCGACGAGCCGGAGCCAGCGCCGGATCTCGTGCTCGTCCGGATCATGCTCCAACACCTGGTCGAGCCGGTCGTCGGTACCTATCCGGTAGCCGAGGGCGTGGCGAGCGCCAAGCGCGGCGACGAAACCGTTGCTGGCCTGCCCACTCCCGTGCATCTGGATCGCCAGGTCATACCTCCCGCGATGTTCCGCGAGGAACGCCTCTGTCCGTGATGGCTCGTACGGCACCTCAAGGAGACCCGGCCAGCCGGGGAAGACCGCGGTCCGCTCGAGCGACGGGAGCCGCTCGACCAGCGCCTTGGCCCAGGGGAGGCCGATCAGCGTGATCTCCGCCCCGGGGAACCTTGCCCGGAGCGCCCGCAGCGCCGGCGTCGCGCAGAGCAGGTCGCCGAGGTAGAGGGCACGCAGGACGGCGATCCGTTTGATGCGATCCCCCCGCGCCCCCAATCCTCTGGTTGGGGCTGAGGATCCAGCGCGTCGCTGAAACGGTATCTGTCGCGCCTCTGGCTCGCCCCCTGGCGGAGGCGGGCCAAGGAGCGCTCGGGCCGCCTTCACTACCTCGTCCTGCGGAATGTCGAGGCACGGAAGACCGATCGGGCACGCGAACAGGTGGCAGGGATGGCAGGGTGTCGGCCGCCGGAGCAGCGTCGCCGGGGCGAAGCGCGGCCGCCACTGCTCCTCCAGCTCGGTCCCGGAATAGAGCACGACTGTCGGCTTCTCGAGCGCGTCCGCGAGGTGCATCGGCAGGGTGTTGTTGCAGATCACGAGCGCGGCGCGTTCGACCAGGGCGGCGTACTCGGCGAGGGAGGTCGCGCCGATCAGCCGGCGAGCCTCCGGAGCGCTCCGCGAGACCTCGTCCAGGATGGCCGTCTCCCGTTCAGTGCCGGTAACGAGGACAGGCCAGCCGAGCTTGAGCAGCCCGCCCGCGACAGCGCCGTACCGCTCCGGCGGATAGCGACGAGCCGCCGCGCTGGCGCCGGGATGAAGCAGGACGAAGGGAGCAACTGGGTCGAGGCTCACCCGCTGGAGCAGATGCGGGACCGCCGCCCGCGCCGCCTCCGGGATCACCAGGCTAAGCCGCCGATCGCGGACGGCGAATCCGAGCGCCTCGACGAGCCGTACGTTGCGTTCGACCTGGTGCAGATCGTCCGGCGCACCGCGTAGCTCGTCCGTGAGGGCGCGGCCACCGAACTCCTTGGACTCACCGGCGCGCAGCGGGATTCCCGCCAGGTAGCAGGCATAGCCAGGGACGTGGGGGTTCTGGCTGAAGGACGTGAAGATCAGCGCCGCGTCGAACCCGTACCCCTTGAGCTGGTCGATCAGGACCTGTTCGCGTGCCGGGTCGAATGGCAGTTGCCCGAGGTCTTGCCAAATCGCCCGCCAGGTGATGACGTCATCTACCCAAGGCAGCAGCGGCGCGACGGCCGCTCCGGCAGGGCTCGCCAGCAGGGTCAGCCGCGCCTCTGGCGACGTCTCCTTGACTGCGCGCAGCGCCGGCCCCAGCATCACCACGTCGCCAGCGTTGTCCATCCGCACCACGAGGATATTGCGAGCTTCGAGCCAAGCCGAGGGCGAAGAGGTGGCCGCGAGAGCCAACGGAAAACTGGAGCTCATAGCGCCATCCCTGCGGCTACCAACCGGTCCGTGCCGACCATACCGTCGCCGGCCCGGAGGAGTTCAGCCGAAGCATCGACGACCGTATCGGGGGTGACGAGGCGAAGGCACTGGTGGCCGACTGGACAGATCCGGCTGTAGCAGATCCGGCAAGGCACCTCATGGTAGAGCAACCGGTGCGGCACCCGCCACGGCCCCCACTGCTCAGGCGGATTCGTCAAGGCGAAGAGGGCGACGACCGGCGTCTGGACCGCGGCCGAGATGTGCATCGGCCCGGTGTTGTTCGTCACCATCAGGTCGGCCGCCTCGATCAATGCGCAGAAGTCCGCAAAGGGAAGCGAGCCGGCGAACGCGTGGAGAGCAGCCCGCGTCTCCGGTCGTACCCGGCCGACGATACGCTCGACCAGCTCCCGCTCCTCGTCCGAGCCGGTCAGCGCGACGATTGCGCCGAGCCTGGCGACGAGGAGGTCGATCACCGCCGCGTACTGCTCCCAGGGGTAGGTGCGAGCGGGCATGGTGCAGCCGGGATGCACGATGACGAGGGGGCGGCGAACGGTATCAGCCACCCACCGGTCGATCTGAGCACGGGCGGTAGCGGGCGCGCGAAGGACCAACGCATCATCATCGCTCGTGAAGCCGACGGCACTGACCAGATCGAGCCCTCGCTCAACCTCGTGCATCGTCCGCTCGGGATGGCGATGGCGCGTGGTGAGCAGCGAGCCGGGACCATCGATCGAGGCGGCCAGGCGCAGGGGAATCCCAGCCAGATAGCAGAGGTAGGCGGCGGGCAACGCGCTCTGGCGAAATGAGGTGAAGATGATCGCCCCGTCGAACCGTCGCTCATGTAGGGTCGCAATCATCTCCTGCTCGCGCTTCGGGTCCTGCGGCAAGAGCTGCCAGGGGTCAACCCACGGAGCTTCGTAGACGATGACATCATCGAGGTCTGGGTTGAGGCGGCCCGCTTGCGCCCCCGCCGGGCTCACTAACAGCGTCAGCTCGGCCTCCGGCAAGGACGACCGGATCGCGTGCAGCGCCGGCGTCGTGACCAGCACGTCACCAAGGTTATCCAAGCGCACGGCGAGGACCCGGCGCACGGCGGCCCAGCGGGCGTCGATCACCGTACCACCCCCGTGCGGGCCCTGCTTCGTGGCGCGCTACCATTCGTCGCCGTGGCCAAGACCCGGTCGATCACACCAGTCGTACTCGCCAGGCCGATCCGAGGCAGGATGACTGACCGGGCTCCGACCTCGCGGACCGCATCGGCCTCCGGAATCTCCGTGTTGGCATAGTCGCCACCTTTGACGTGGAGATGGGGGCGCAAGGCACGGATCAGCGACGCGGGCGTGTCATCCTCGAACAGGATCGCGTGGTCGACGACGTCCAGCGCCGCGACGAGCGCGAGTCGGTCACGCTCGCTGTTGATCGGCCGGCTCTTGCCTTTCAGGCGGCGCACGCTGGCGTCACTGTTCACCCCGACCACGAGGATGTCGCCGAGCTCTCTCGCCATGCGCAGAAACTGGACGTGACCCGCGTGGAGCAGGTCGAAGACCCCATTGGTGAAGACGACCGTCCGACCGGCAACCCGGTCGGCATCGATGCGGGCTGCCAGGGCGGCCACCCCCGGCCCGACGACATCCTCGCCCCGGCCCAGCCGCCGCAGCAGATCCTCTCGTGGCACGACCGCCGTGCGCGGTTTCGTGACGGCGATGCCCGCCGCCTCAATCCCGATCCGCACCGCGTCCACCGGCTCGCCACCGGCGGCTAGCGCCAGGGCAGCCGCCGCGGTGAACGAGTCGCCGGCGCCAACGTCGTCGGCGTGGACCACCGGGCGAGTCGGCAGGTGATCCGCGGTCCCGTCCCGCCCGAGCAAGAGCACGCCTTGCGCGGCCAGCGTGATCGCGGCGTATCGAGCATCGACCATCGCCAGCAGCCGGCGTCCGATCCGCTCGACCTCCGCCAGGCACACCTCCGGGTCGGGACGGACGGCCGGCTCGACCGCCATGCGAGCCTCGAGATGGTTGGGGGCGATCAGGGTTGCCCCCGATCGGTGAAAGCGGCGCACGTCCTTGGCGTCTACGACCAGAAGTCGCGGACTGGCCGCGATCAGCGCCCGCAGGCGTTCGATCACCACATCCGAGACGGCACCGTAGCCATAGTCGGAGACCACGACGACGTCGGCGAGCGGGAACGCGTCGTCCACGTGGGCGAGCAGGCGCGCCTCGGCGCCCGCGCTGGCGCGGCGTGTCTCGCCCTCGTCGACCCGGACGACGTACTGATCGCCGGCAAGGATCCGGAGCTTGTGCAGCGTCTCCGCTGCCTCGTCCTCGACCAGCCACGCGTCGTCGACGTCTCGCTCACGTAACGCGTGGCGCAGGGTGCATGCGGCTGGGTCGGCGCCCACGACCCCGAGGTAGATGACCTCGGCACCGAGCGCCCTCAGGTTCGCGGCGGTGTTGGCCGCGCCGCCCGGCGAGCTTTCCTGGCCCGTCTTGGAGACGACCGGCACCGGACCCTCAGAGCAGAGCCGCGCGACAGTCCCCCGCAGGTAGCTGTCGAGAATCGCGTCCCCGATGACCAGGGCGCGGAGGCCATCGAAGCGGCGGACCAGATCGACAGTCCCACTCATCGCATCCCTCCCATGCTCATTGCGTCTGGCCCGTCAGGACCGGCTCGCCCCAGGACGCCGGGCGATAATCCAGGTCGGCCTCATCGCCCAGTCCCTCTACCCGCGCGATAATCGCTAGCGCATGGACGGTGTCCCGCGCGACATGGTCTGGTTGGCGAACCGGCGTCGGCGGCGGAGACTCCGTCCCGAGGTCGACCAGGACCGTCCGGCAGCCGGCCCGGTTCCCGGCCTCGATGTCGTCCAGGATGTCACCGACGAACCAGGAACGGGCTGGGTCGACCGCGAGATCCGCGGCCGCCCGCTTAACCAAGCCGGGACTCGGCTTCCGGCAGTCGCATCGGACCGCCAGCTCTGGGACGACGCCCTCGGGATGGTGCGGGCAGTGATAGATGCCGTCCAGTCGAACCCCATCGCGGCCCAACTCGGCGGCGAGATGGTCGTGCATCCGGGCGAGCGCGATGTCATCGAAGTAGCCGTGCGCGATGCCGGACTGGTTGGTGACGACCACGAGGCGGAATCCCGTGGCCTGGAACGGGCGCAGCGCTGCGCCGACACCGGGATAGAGGATCAGCTCCTCCGGGCCGCGCGGATAGTGCCGCGGCTCGACGAGCGTGCCATCGCGGTCCAGGAAGAGCGCTCGTGCATTCACCGGCCGGCCACCTTTTCGGCCGAGAGCTCGCTCTCGACGATCCCGCAGAGCAGGTGAGTCACCACCATGTGCACCTCCTGCACGAGCGCCGTCTCGGTGGCGGGCAGGCGCAGCGCCAGATCTGCCGATTGAGCGAGCCGGCTCGGATGCTCGCCGGTGACGGCGACCACCGTCAGGCCGCGCCCGTGGGCGACCTCGGCGGCGCGGATCAGGTTCTCGGATTCACCGCTCGTGCTGAAGGCGAGGAAGACATCGCCGGGGCAACCGAGGGCACCGACCTGCCGAGCGAAGACCTCCTGGTAGCCATAGTCGTTAGCGACCGCGGTGAGGATTGCCATGTCGGCGGTCAGAGCCACGACGGCGTACGGCTGCCGCTCCCGCTGGAAGCGGCCGACGAGCTCGGCCGCGAAGTGCTGTGCCTCGGCGGCGCTCCCTCCGTTACCTGCTACCAGCACTTTGCCGCCAGCGCGGAGCGTCTCCACGAGCCGGATGGCAACGGCGGCCAGAGCATCTGCATCGTCTTGGAGGCGGTCGAGTGCTTCCGCCAGGAGTGCCCGGCGCTCCGCCACCGCGCCCGCCAAGTCCTGATGGGAGCTCGGTGGCGCCGATCGGCTTAGCTTCGGCTCGACGGTCCCGACCGATAGCTGTCCCATAGACATCTTCCTCCTGCAACCAGCGCGGATCGGCGGACTGGCCTGGTGCACCGCCACGGGCGAGCCCGTCGCTCCTCCATAGTAGGAAGAGAAAGCGGCCTATGCATTGGGCAGTTGCCCAATTGATCCTTCTAGGCCGGGACGGGTTCGTGGGCGTCTGCACAATCTGCTTCGGGACCGGCCAGTGCGCGGAGGACGAAGGCTAGGCGGATCTGCACCGCATCGTCGAAGCGATGGGGATCGAGCCCGGTCAGCGATTTCACCTTATCCAGCCGGTAACTGAGGGTGTTCCGGTGGATCGAGAGCTGCTTGGCCACCGAGGAGGGACAACAGTCCTCCCGGAAGAAGACCTCCAGGCTCTCTAGCAGCTCGGGCTCATGGTCGAGGGGACTGAGCAGGTAGGTCGCCAGGTCGATCTTCGTCCGCTCGTCAGCAACGCCGACGAACGCGGCAAGGCCGAGCCCATCCAGGCAATGGACCTGGTTCTGCCCCTTGAAGCGGCCGCCGAGCGAGAGCGCCGCGCGGGCGTCCTCAAAGGAACGGGAGAAGCCCCGCACACCGGGATGGTAGCGGCCGATACCGATGTTGACCGCGGTGCGCGTCTCCGCACGGAGCCGGAAGACGAGGGCGCGAGCCGCGCGCTTGAGCGCCGTGAGGTTCGCCCACGAGGCGCCCGCATCCTCGCCATCACCCTCCGGGTCCAGCCAGATTTCCAGGTTCTTGGAATTGCTCGCCTTGAGGACGACCACCTCGCCGTCACCCAGGTAGGCGCAGATCGTGGCGTCGGGAAGCTTGAAGAAACTGACCACGCTGCCGATGACGCGTTGGGCACGCCGTCGGATCTCGGCGTCAGTCGTCATGGACGCGTCCGGCCGGCTCGAACCCAGGATGTACTCGGCGGCATCGATCAAGATCACCGCCCGTGGCGTGGATAAGTCGATGCCCAATACCTTCGCCTCCCGTGAGAGGGCGCCGGTGTCCATGCCAGTGTGATGCAGCAGATCCGAAATGAAGCGGTCCTTCAACTCATGCTGATGCGGTAAGCGATCAACCACCGTCACCTGGCTCACCACGAGATCGACCAAGACCTGGACGAAGCGGGGCGAGATCACCTCGCCGCCGGGAGTTCCCGCCACGGCGACCTCACCTACCGACCCCTCGAGCTGAAACGGCACGCGGATCCAGCCTCCGGGGCCGCTGCTCTCCGCCTGACTGAGAGGCTGCCTCATGAACGCTGGGTCACTGCTGGCAATGATCGTCCCATTAGCATCGCTGACAGCGACGTGGGTGCCGAGAAGCTCAGCAGCACGCAGGACGACCGCCTCGGCAACGCGCTGGAAGCCGCCCGAGTCGCCGCTAGGCGGCGCCGCGTCCCGGTTCTCACGCTGGCGTTCGGCATCCACCCCCGGCCCCATCCGCTGCTCGACCACCATGTCTATGACCCTTTCCGAGGACGAGCTAACGGTTTGCCTCGCCATCACACCGGGTAACCCTGGCGATTAAGCCATGACGCGACACGCAGCCGCCGTGCCGAGCAGTATAGGGGAACGATCGACCCGGCCATGACGAAGCCAGGGCAAGCTATGGTCGGCAGGCGTCGAGGCGCCGTCAGACCAGGAGATCGTGATCGGCGAAGGGCATCGGGCTCGGGGGAAAATTCGGTATAGTGGGGACGGTTCAACGCCTGCCTCACCGGGCGGTGGGCCACTGTCTCATCCAGGCGGTCACTCCTCACGCCGCCTCACTCCGACGGAGCCCGACATGGCCACTGAACCGTTGATCGATATTCCAACCGCAACTCTTCCCGATGCGCGCGGACGCTTCGGGCAGTTTGGCGGAGCCTACGCGCCCGAGACGCTGATGCCCGCGCTCGACGAGCTGAAGGCGGCCTATGCCGAAGCGCGGCGAGACCCCGCCTTCCAAGGGGAGCTTGATCGCCTGCTGCGCGACTACGTCGGCCGACCGACGCCACTCTACTTTGCCGAGGCGCTTTCCACCCGGGCCGGGGGCGCCCGCCTCTTCCTGAAACGGGAGGACTTAGCCCACACTGGCGCCCACAAGATCAACAACGCGCTCGGCCAGGGACTGCTCGCGAAGCGGATGGGCAAGCGGCGGATCATTGCCGAGACCGGCGCCGGCCAGCATGGCGTCGCGACGGCCACGGTCTGCGCCAAGCTCGGCCTCGAGTGCGTCGTCTACATGGGTGAGGTCGATATCGCGCGCCAGGCGCCCAACGTCGCCCGGATGCGGCTGCTGGGAGCCGAGGTACGGCCGGTCAACTCTGGCTCCCGCACGCTCAAGGATGCGACCAACGAGGCGATCCGCGACTGGGTGACCAACGTCCGCGACACCTTCTACATCATCGGCTCAGTCGTCGGCATGCACCCATACCCGATGCTGGTCCGCGACTTCCAGACCGTCATCGGGCGGGAGACGCGGCAGCAGGCCCAAGAAGCGGACCAGATCGGGCGCCTACCGGACGCGATTGTCGCGTGTGTCGGCGGCGGCTCGAATGCGATGGGCATCTTCTATCCCTTCCTGAACGACGCCAGCGTAGAGCTCATCGGCGTTGAGGCGGCAGGACATGGAGTGGAATCCGGTCAACACGCGGCCACGCTGCTCGCAGGACGCATTGGCGTGCTTCATGGATCGAAGTCGTATTTGCTCCAAGATGAGGCCGGGCAAGTTATCGAGGCACACTCAATTTCAGCCGGGCTCGACTATCCAGGCGTCGGGCCGGAGCATTCGTATCTGAAGGATTCCGGACGGGCTCGCTACGTCGCCGTGAGCGACGCTGAAGCGCTGGAGGGGCTCCAGCTTCTTTGCCGTACTGAGGGTATTATCCCGGCGCTAGAAACGGCGCACGCCGTCTACCATGCGGCCAAGGTCGCAGCCGAACGGCCGCCTGAACAGGCGATCGTCATATGCCTGTCCGGTCGAGGTGATAAGGACCTGAATACGGTGATCGACGCGCAGGGGATGGACAGGTGATCGAGACGGCGAGCGTGAAAAACGGCGAGGCGGCAAGACGGGGCGACCGTCAGACGACGCGAGCGTCGCGGATCTCAGACGCATTTGCGCGATGTAAGGCTGAGGGACGGACGGCAATCATGCCATTTCTGACCGGGGGATACCCGGACATGGCGACGGTCGAGGCCACCGTTCCCGCGCTCGTCGCGGGCGGTGCCGATCTAGTTGAGATCGGCGTCCCGTTCTCCGATCCCCTGGCAGACGGGACGACGGTTCAGCGGACCAGCCAG
>DASYWB010000031.1:0-4386 GCA_035936495.1 Thermomicrobiales bacterium | reverse complement strand
AGGGGTGCCGCGCCTGGTCCGCTGGGAAACACTCCTGATCGTGCTCTGGTTGGGCACGATCGTCCTCGGGGCCGTCCGCTCCCCGTACTTCCTCGACGGCTCGAACTTCTCGCTGCTCGTGACCTCGTTCATCGAGCGGGCAATCATGGCGCTGCCGATGACGCTGATCATCATTGCCGGCCAGATCGACCTCTCGGTCGCCTCGACCCTCGGCCTGGCCAGTGCCACGCTCGGCGTCGCCTGGCAAGCGGGCTACCCGCTGGCCGTCTGCATCGGCCTGGCGTTGCTCGTCGGTGTCGCGGCCGGGTTATGCAATGGGGTGCTGGTCGCCATCTTCGATCTCCCGTCGCTGGTCGTCACGCTCGGCACGCTCGCGCTCTACCGAGGCCTTGCCTTTGTCGTCCTCGGCCAGCAGGCGGTCAGCGACTACCCCGCCGGGTTCCGGCAGTTCGGCTTCGGCAAGGTGCCGGGCACCGGCGTTCCCTGGCCGGCGGTCGTCTTTGCCATCCTGCTCATCATTTTCCTCATCGTCTTGCACCGCTCGAGCGTGGGCCGGCAGATCTACGCCATTGGTGGCAACGCCACCGCGGCCCGCTTCTCGGCGGTGCGCGTCGCCCCAATCACGATCGGGCTCTTCATCGCCTCCGGCCTGATCGCCGCGCTTGCCGGGGTCATTTTCACCGCCCGCGTCTCCAGTAGCCGCGCCGACAACGCCATCGGCTTCGAGCTCGACGTGATCGCGGCGGTGCTGTTAGGTGGCGTCAGCATCTTCGGCGGCCGTGGCACACTCGTCGGCGTCGCCCTCTCGCTGCTCACGCTGGCGACCCTCCGCAATGCGCTCGCGCTCTCCAATGTCGGTGCCGACACCCAAAACATCGCCATTGGCGGCTTGCTCATTCTCTCGGTCCTTGGCCCGAACTTGGCCCGCCGCTTTACCAGCCGGGCGCCAAGCGCGACTATACCCGTTCCACGTCCGATGCTCGGTAGCGGTGACGGACCGTCGCCAGAAAGGAGGTCGGCCCCGGAAGAGACGGCTGGCGGTTAGCATCCGGCCAGCCCCGAGGAATGGTCTGTCCCGGCGTCTGCGCCGGAGCGGCGGGCGCGGCAGAGTCGCGGTCTAGAGATTGGAGAAGGAACCGTGAACATCCGAGGACTGTCACTTGTCCGATTAGCCTTGATTTTGACCCTCGCCTTCGTCAGCGCTGGGCTGGGCGCACTCCGCGCCCCATCCCTCGCGGGCGCTCAGGTCACCACCTCCTGCGCCGGCGAGCCGATTGGCGCCGGACCGGCCGCCAGCCCGGAAGCGAGTCCCGGCGCCGAGCCCGCCGTCGCTGGCTCGCCGGCACCGGGGGCGGCCAATGCCGACTTGGCCATCACCTTTCTGCCCAAGGACATCACCAACCCCTACTTCGTGACCGCCGCCAGTGGTGGCGAGCAGGCTGCGGCCGAGATCGGTGGCCAGTTTCAACAGGTTGGCCCATCGAGCGCTAATGCCGCCGAGCAGGTCACCTACATCCAAACCTTGACCCAGCAGCAGGTCCCAGCCATCGTCGTCTCCGCCAACGACCCGAATGCGCTCGCCCCGGCGCTGCAACAGGCCATGGAGCAGGGCATCAAGGTCGTCAGCTATGACTCCGACGTCGCGCCGGACGCCCGGATGGTCTTCATCAACCAGGCTAGCTCGGAGGCCATTGGCCGCATTCAGGTCCAGATCATGGGCCGTCTCCTGGACTGTGAGGGTGAGATCGCCATCCTCTCAGCGGCCGCGACCGCCACCAACCAGAACACCTGGATCGAGTTCATGCAGGACGAGCTGAGCAAGCCCGGCTACGAGAACATGGAGTTGGTCGAGATCGCCTACGGTGACGACGATCCCCAGGTCAGCTACGACAAGACGGTCGAGCTTTTGACTGCCTACCCCGACCTCCGGGGGATCATCTCGCCGACCACCGTCGGCATCGCTGCCGCCGCCCAGGCGCTGGAGGCCGAGGGCCGCGCGGGCGACGTGCAACTCACCGGTCTGGGCACGCCGAACCAGATGCGCGAATATGTGAAGAGCGGCACGGTCCAGGAGTTCGCCCTCTGGAACCCGGTGGACCTTGGCTATCTCGCCTACTACACCGCGGCGATGCTGGTCAACGGCACGATCACCGGCGCCGAGGGCGAGACGTTTGAGGCGGGCCGCCTCGGCACCTACACGATCGGTGCGAACGGTGAGGTCGTCCTCGGCCCGCCGACGATCTTCAACGCCGAGAACATCGACGACTTCAACTTCTAGCATGAACAGAGCGATGAGCCGGCTCAGGAGCCGGCTCATCCCCCATGGCGACCTACCGGAGCGCAGCACCGGCGATCAGGTCAGCCATGAGGCCATCTACGTCCTCGACACCGGTAAGACTGACGCTCATCTCACGGTTGGCTGGGTGCGCGCAGGAATTGTCGGAGATCAGGCGGCTGCCCAATAGCTGGTCCACTCGTCGTTGAAGAGCAAGAGGCGGACAGCGGTCACCGCTTCGGCGCCGGCCTCGCTCCAGCGTATGCCTCGCCCCTGCTCGCGCTGCCCGATCACGGCTTTGCCGGCGCGCTTGATCGTGCCGCTGCCGATGTCCCAGCCCGCCACCCGCTCCTAGTCATCGGCCATCCGGCTCGCCTGGTTGGTGAAGGAGATGACGTGCTCATCCCGCACGGTGGCCGCCCCGCCCCGACGGGGAAGGCGCGCCCAGGCGGCCACGAGGTCCGCCACCTGCCCCGTGACCAGCCGTCGCCCGAACGCCTCGGGCGGTTCGAAACTCGCGGCATAGCGGGCCGGGCCCCGCTGCTCCCCCACCACCGGGATGACCATCCCGCGCTTGGCCTCCCCTGGCCATCGGTGCCGAGGATGCGGACCCGATCCATCGCCACGTAGCCGCGGTCCGGGCGCCTTGCCGGTCCCCCGCGCCGCTAGTCCCGCCGCCAGCAGGTGGGCACCGACGGTCCGCACCCGCGCCAGCGTCGCCGTCTCCGCCATCCCTACATCCAGCTCCGGCGTCTGCACCAACCACCTCATCAGCTCGGCCAATTCTGCCTGCGCCTCGGCCAGCACGGCGGGAATCTTGCTCCCGTCCACGCTGATACCCTCCTCAGCGGTCTGCCGCCGCTGCGTCTCTCCATCGGTTGAGACCCGGAGGGTATCATCCTTTCCGACATTTCCTAATCACACCCCCCGCACAGTGGCATGCTTGGCATGCCGTACGCCACGTGATACCGTCACCATCCACTGATGCAGAGGCAGACTGACACACGAAAAGGCAAAACGGTGGAAAACCGATTAGCTGAGATAGCCCCGGATGTCTACCGCATTGACTGGTCAATTGGGACGAAGCCGATGGCGTCGTACCTGCTCGCCGGCGATGGGGTCATCCTCATCGACTCGGGGTTGCCGGATACGCCCGAGCAGGTCTACCTGCCGGCGCTCAAAGCGATCGGGTGCCGGCCGGAGGACGTCCGTCTCCTCATCATCACCCACGCCGACGCCGATCACATCGGCGGCAACCACGCGGCGCGTGGGCTGTTCCCACACATAATGATCGCCTGCCACCGGCGCGACGCCCGCTGGGCAAGCGACCCGGACATCCTGACCGCGGAACGCTACGACGGCTTCAAGCCCTATGGACTCCGCTATGACCAAGGGACGTTCGACACGCTGACAAGCTGGATGGGACCGGCCGAGCCAATGGACCTGCTCATCCAGGCGGGCGACCGGATCCGCGTCGCGGGTGACGACTGGCTAGAGGTCCATCACGTCCCCGGCCACACACCCGGGCACCTTTGCCTCCACAACCCGGTGCGCGGGTACGCGCTGATCGGTGACGCCGTCTTCGGCCGGAGCCAGCTCGACACCGCGGGCAACTGGCTGGCGCCGCCGCCCTACGACGACGTCCCGGCCTACCGCGCCACGATCGACCATCTTCGAGGTCTCCAGGCCGACCTGCTCCTCACCTGTCATTATCCAGTCATGCGAGACAACGAGATTGGCACTTTTCTCGACGAGAGTGTCGAGTGGACGAACGATGCTGCCACCTTCGCCTCACGGTTGCTTCAGGAGTCTGCTGAGCCGGTCACCTTGGCAGCGGCCTTCGAGCAAGCCGATCCGGTCCTCGGGCCGTATCAGAACCCCCGCGAGCTCCAGTGGGCCCTACGCGCCCATTTCGCGGAGTTGGTCAGCATCGGTACCGCCCGGCACATCGAGCACGACGGTGTGATGGCGTGGGCCATGAACGCATGATCCGCGAACCAAAATCTCCCCGATCACGCACGAGTCATCCTCCTGCTTTCGGGACGGAGAACCGCTAGCGACGGCTTGACGGAAAGATTGCGCCAAGCCACTTTCGGCGTTATCGGAATAGG
>DASYWB010000030.1:0-1627 GCA_035936495.1 Thermomicrobiales bacterium | reverse complement strand
AATCAGAGCCAAGACAAGGATAGCGACTCCGAACGCCAAGCGATACCGGCTCTGATTGAGCGTGCGAGAGTGAAGAATCCAGGAGAGAACGAGGAGGCCCAAGCCGGGGAGCACCCGCGTTCCGAAGCTGGCCGCGAGGAGGAACGCGGCTCCCCCGACCAAACCCAGCATAGCTACACCGTCACGAACGGGCGGAGCTCATTCACCATCCGCGCCGAGATACCTTGAATGTCTTCAAGTTCGTCCACCGAGGTGAACCGTCCCAAACTGGTCCGGCGCTCGATAATTCGCCTCGCCAAGGTAGGCCCGATTCCCGGCAAGGCATCAAGCTCTGCCTCGGTGGCAAAATTGATGTTGATCAGATCGGACGCGGCTCCTCCTTGCGAATCATCAGCTACGCCGGGAGATGCTCCCGGCAGCGGGGGTGTCTCCACCATCGAAAGTGCGGATCTCGGGGGCAAGGTCCCAATTAGGAGCCGCTCACCATCCGCCAAGCGGGCAGCGGGGTTGACGTTGGTCAGGTCCGCTCCAGGCAGCATGCCGCCCGACACCCTGATCGCGTCCCCCCAACGGGAGCCGGCGGGGAGGGAGACAAGACCAGGCGAGGCAACCGCGCCCTCGACGGAGACCACGATCTCCTCCTCGTCCACTGGGTCCTCGATGATGATCGGCGGCGCATCGCGACGGTCGAGCTCCCGATAAAATGTCACAACCAGGACGATGCCGCCCAGCACCGCGACCGCGATGGAGAGGATCGAAAGGGTTCTAGCCACGCTCGTCAGACCCTCGCGGCATGACGTTCGCCATGAGTCACCCCAGGTTAACCACGCGCCGCAAAGCCAGGCACTATATCTTCGCCAACGCTGTAGCCGCGGGCAACTCGAACTGGCGTGCTAAACTCAGGTGTTGCGGCCTCCCGGGTCTGTCCGGTGGCCCTTTCTCGGCGTGCGCCGTGACTGATTCCGGGCGCGGCACGTGTCCTGGCTCCCTATGTAGGATGAGATAGCGGCGTTGACCCTTTGCCACATCACCGACGCGCTCAACCAAACATCGCCGGTCTGCCGCCTCCGCTCCCTATTGGCACGGGGCGAATCGGTCATGGTCCAGGCGGTCACGCCACCCCTCAAGCCCGCGGTGGCCGCCGCGATCGCGATGGATCGACCCGGTCCCACGCTGGTGATCGTGCCTCGTGAAGACCGAGCCGATAGCTTCACCACATCGCTGGCGGAGTGGCTGCCACGAGACGCCGCGATTCACCGCTGGCCCCCGGCCGACGCATTGCCGTACGAGCAACTGCCGCTTGACCGGTGGAACGCCGGGCGGCGTGTCGCGCTTCTCGACAAGCTCGGCCAGGCCGAGTCAGCGGCGCCGTTTGTCATTGTCGCCTCAGCAGCAGCCATCACCCAGCGGGTCCTTCACGCAGCGGAGCTGAGTCAGCACGTTCGTCTCCTGAAACCCGGCCAACGCGTCGACCTCGATGAGTTGAGAGGATGGTTAGCGTCGCAAGGCTATGAGCCGGTCGCACTCGTCCAGGAACCCGGCACCCTCGCCCGCCGGGGTGGCATCCTCGATCTCTTCCCGCCCGGAGCCGATCAACCCGTCCGTATCGACTTCTTCGGTGACGAGG
>DASYWB010000029.1:0-2147 GCA_035936495.1 Thermomicrobiales bacterium | reverse complement strand
GCAGGTGCCGGCGGATCTCGCACCGGGCGAGTACGTGTTCTATTGTGACGTCCCTGGCCATCGCCAGGCTGGGATGGAAGGGACATTGACGATCGTCTAATACGTCCCACATCCGGACGAGGCCGAGTGCAAGACCCCTGGCCGAATGAGCGGCCGGGGGTCTTGCCTTTGGCCCGGTAGAACTCATGGCACCCGTTTCGCGACGGAAGCGCGATAATAGGCGACGCGGTTCGATCCGCATGTCAGTCGAGGCGGCGGTCACGCCCCCAGCGCGCTAGGAGCATTGCCATGGCAACCAACGTCTTCGCCGATATGACCGACCTTGAACGCGCGCTCGATGGCGTCATGGTCATCAAGGGCGATGAACCGCTCGTAGAAGACGCGAGCGCTCTTCGCGAATCGTTGATCGACTGCCTAGTCTACAGTGCCGTCTTTGGCGATGCCGACGTGAAAGAGGTGAGCCGGTGGCTGATCCGGCGGGTGGCACCAGCGGTGGGCGTCTATCCGTCGTCAATTCACGATCTCTACATGGCTGCCGGTCAAGGGGCGTATAGTAACGCGACCGCTCCCGCTATCAACGTGCGAACCCTCACCTATGATGTGGCGCGAACGATCCTCCGGGCGGCGCGGGCGACGGACAACAAGATCGTCCTCTTCGAGATCGCCCGGTCCGAGATGGGCTACACCGACCAACGGCCGGCGGAGTACGCGGTGAACGTGCTCGCGGCCGCGATCAAGGAGGGGCACCAGGGTCCGGTGTTCATCCAGGGTGACCACTTCCAGGCCAATGCCAAGAACTACGCCGCCGACGGGGAGCGAGAGATTCAAGGGGTGCGTGACTTGGTGGCGGAGGCTATCGTCGCCGGGTTCTATAACATCGATATCGATGCCTCGACGCTTGTTGATCTTTCTCGCCCGACGCTGGCCGAGCAGCAGCAAACGAACTACGAACGCACGGCCGAGCTGACGCGGTTCATCCGCGAGCATGAGCCTGAAGGCGTCACCGTCTCAATTGGAGGCGAGATCGGTGAGGTAGGCTCCCGGAACAGCACCGTCGAGGAGCTCCAGGCCTTCATGGGGGGATACCGCCCCGAGCTGGACCGGCTCAGCGGAGAGGCGGGCCAGACCCTGGCCGGGATCAGCAAGATCAGCGTGCAGACAGGGACCACCCACGGCGGCGTCCCGCTTCCCGATGGCACCGTCGCGGAGGTCAACGTGGACTTCGATACGCTCGCCAGGCTATCTCAAGCCGCGCGCGACGAGTACGGCCTCGGTGGGGCGGTTCAGCATGGGGCGAGCACCCTGCCCGAGGAAGCATTCGGCCGGTTCGCGGAGGCGAATGCGATCGAGGTTCACCTCGCGACGGCATTCCAGAACCTCATCTACGAGAGCGCCTTCTTTCCGGAGCAGCTCAAAGCGGAGATCTACGCCTATCTGGCCGCCAACCACGCCGGTGAACGGAAAGCGGACCAGACGGACGCCCAGTTCTACTACACGACGCGGAAGCGTGGATTTGGACCGTTCAAGCGGCAGCTCTGGGACCTCCCCGAGGAGACCCGAGCCGGGATCATGGGCGATCTCCAGCCGACGTTCGAGCTGATCATGCGGAAGCTAGGGGTCGCCGGGAGCGCGAGCTTAGTTGACCACAGTATCAAGCCGGTGGACGTCCCGGTTCAGGCTCCGGACGCGTTGCGATCCGTCAGCGCGGGGTAGATTCCGCTCGCGAGTCGGATCCATTTGGCCGTTGGGCAAGGACCGTCAGGTAGTAGGCGCCGAAGGGCCACTGCGTCTCGGCGCGGTCCAGGCGTCCGTAGGCCCGGCGGACGCGCTGGAATCGCGGGTTGGGCTTCAACCAGCGGAAGAGCGTCGCACCGCCGAGGTAGGCAGCCTCACTCAGCCCAAGCGCGCTTGACCGCGACCGGTGGCTGAGGAGATCAGCTTCGGTGAGGAGATCTCCTACCTCCCACCGCTCATAGTGACGGCGGAAGCCGCCGTCCGGCATCTCGGGAAGCGGCTCTCCGCAGCCGGTCGTACTTGTGAGGTAATGATGGATATTCCGGGCATCCAGCCAGGCGAGCCTTCCGGCCAGAGGGACGCGAATCACCGCCCTACCGCCCGGGCGCAGGATGCGGTGGGTTTCCCGGAGG
>DASYWB010000028.1:0-9164 GCA_035936495.1 Thermomicrobiales bacterium | reverse complement strand
AGTGCTAACGGCGCTTGACGAGGCTGGGGCCCCGGCTATACTTTCAGGATGCATCGTCGATGGGGCATTCCCAAATCAGCTTTTTCATCGCTATAGGAAACCATGACTGACAAACGTGATTATTATGAAGTTCTCGGGGTCGGCCGCACCGCGGACGCCGGGGCGATCAAACGTGCCTATCGAGCGCTCGCCCGGAAGTATCATCCGGATGTCAACCGCGAGGATGGCACCGAGGAACGCTTCAAGGAGATCAACGAAGCCTACGAGGTCCTCGGCGACTCGGAGCGCCGTGCGACATACGATCGCTTCGGTCACGCGGCCAACGGCATGGGAGATTCAGGGCCGTTCGGCGGATTCAGCGGATCGCCATTTGGGGACCTCTTCGAGAGCTTCTTTGGTGGGGCGGCCCAGGGGCGGCGCCAAACCGCTCCCGTGCGTGGTCACGATCTGGAAGTGACGATGACCGTCACGTTCGACGAGGCAGTATTTGGGGCCGAAAAAGAGGTTGAGCTGACGCGGCTGGAGACGTGCGAGGCATGTAACGGCACGAGAACGAAGGACGGCCAGGCACCGCCGCGCTGCCCGACGTGTGGGGGCACCGGCGAAGTCCGCCGCGTTCAGCAGACCATTCTCGGGCAATTCATGAGCTCGGCGCCCTGCTCGACCTGTATGGGCGAAGGCGTGATCGTCCCCGATCCTTGTCAAAATTGTAAGGGACGAGGCCGCGTCACGCGGGGTCGCACGATCTCGGTGTCAATCCCGGCCGGAATCGACGAGAACGCCACCCTGCGGCTGAGCGGACAAGGTGAGGCCGGGCCGCGTGGTGGACCACCGGGCAATCTGTACGTCAAGGTGAGGATCGAGCCTCATCCGCTCTTCACGCGGACGAACAAGACGATCCAACACCACGTGGGCGTCAATATCGCCCAGGCGTCGCTCGGCGATGTGATTGAGATCGATACCCTGGACGGTCCCGTCGAGTTGAAGGTGCCGCCAGGGACGCAGTCCGGACAGCAGTTTCGACTACGTGGCCGGGGCGTTCCAGACCTCCGCGGGGGCGATCGGGGGGATCAAATCGTGACGGTGCAGGTCATGACGCCGAAGCACCTGACAGATGAGCAGCGCGAGCTTCTTGAGCAGCTTGCCGAGTCGCTGGGAAGCGAAGTGACGCAGCGATCTCCCCATCGGGGGTTCATCGACAAGGTGAAGGATGCGCTTGGCGTCTGATACGGGGTGATGAAGGGCGGCCATGCGGCGCCTATCGTTCTACAGGCGGGCCTCTTCTGGAATCGGGACGACGACCTCGACCAGGAACGCCTTATTGGGTCGCTGTTCCGTGGTCAGAGAAGCCTTGAGCAGACGGAGCCGGCGAGCCAGGTGGTCCGAGTCCAGATGTGCTTCAATCAGCGTCCGGTCACCCTGGATGCCGGAGGCGGTGATCTGGATTCGTGCTTCCCGGTCGTCGATCGCCAAGGCGACGTGCATCTCCGCCATCGTCCTCTCGGCGAGGATCGCCGAGAGGACGATCTGGACAAATCGGAAGAGCGCCACCTGCATGGTGGTATTGAGATCTCCGTCGCCCACGGAGCCGGTAGCCGCCCCTTGCTCAATTAGGTTTAGGCGCTGGAGCTCGGCGAGGTATCGTTCGAGCGTGGGAACCAGGCCGAGGTCATCGAGGGTCAGCGGACGCAAGTCATAGATCAACCGCCGAGACTCTTGCAGCGAGCGATTGATCTGGGCCCTCAGGATCCGAATCTCGGCGCGGGCATCGTCGATGTCGCGATCAACAAGCCGCTCGCACACCTCAGCTTGAAGCATGAGATTGGTGAAGGCCTGCGCCGGACCATCTTGGAGCTCACGGGCGACGCGGTAGCGTTCTTCCTCCTGGGCCTCGATCAGCGGCAGCGTGTGGTCCCAAAAGCCCGCATCGCTTTCTGGTAAGGCACGGGGAGCGCGGTGAGACCGTTGGTCCGTGCCGCCGTCGCGCTCCGGAACGGTTAGATCTTGAATACCAAGGAGGTCGAGGAGGAGCTGAAGTTTCTCCTGATACTCCTTGATGTGCTGCTGGCGACCCTGCAACTGCTCGGCTTGGGAGCGCATCATGAATAACCGGAGTTGGATCTCATGGGAGGCAGTGTAGAGGTCGCGAATATCTTGACGCGCGTAGTTGTCGAGATGCATCTCCATATCGCGCACCCGATTGGAAAGCTGGAGTTCGCGGGCGGCGAGCTTTTCGACCTCTTGATTCGTCTTTTGCAGCAGAAGGGCAATCTCCTGCACGGATTGGACGCTTTGCTCTAACTCGCCTTTGCTCTCGGCTTCGAGGGCGAGAACGCGATCAGAGAATTCCTGTGTTTGCGGCGGCGGTAGAACCATCTCACTCCAACCGGTAACCGGGATCTGGTCACACCCACCGATCCAAGCTCGCGCCCGCGGGCCACTGATAACAGGTAGGCTAGCTTGGAACCGGTCCTCACGGGAACCGTACATTCGTCCCGATCTATCCGCGCCCGAGCCTCTATTATCGTTTACCGTTCGCTTGACACCGCCGGCCGGCGGTACGTACCATTTGTGGGGTCTGACCGTATTGGCGGGTGGTGAAATGGTATCACAGAGGTCTTTGGAACCTTTGTTCCAGGTTCGAATCCTGGCCTGCCAGCCCGAGTGTCAGATCTCCCAGCGCCATCTTTGAGCTATGAGCTCTCCGCTCGTGGGGACGTGACCATCACGGACGACCAACCGGCGGCCGATCATCTCCCCTCCCCGGTCTTGCTGACCGTCCTCGCGGCGGGAGGTGGTACCCGCATGCGCTCGCGGGTGCCGAAGCCCCTGCATGCCGTCGCCGGCGTTCCTATGGTCCAACGGGTGCTGCAAGCCGGTGCGGCGGTTGATCCGCACCAAACGATAGTGGTCATTAATCCCACGATGCGCGAACAGCTTGAGCGCGCATCGTGGATCGGCCCGGCCGTCCTCGTCGAACAACCGGAAACGAAAGGCACCGGCGACGCGGTAGCGCGTGCACTGGGCAACGCCCGGCACGAGGCCATCGCGGTCGTGCTGTACGCGGATCATCCATTGCTCACAGGTGAGGTCGTGCGGCGTCTCGTCATGGGTGCCCGTCAGTCCGCGGCACGGGTGACGGTGCTCAGTTGCCTCGTCGAGGACGCGGCGGGCTATGGGCGTATCGAGCGGAACGAAGTGGGTGCGGTCTCGCGCATCGTCGAGAGAGCCGACGACGAAGTTGCCGCACGCCAAGGGGTGACGGAGATCAACAGTGGGATGATGGCCCTTGACGTCGCGTGGGCGCGAGAGGCGCTCACGCGAGTCGAGCCAAGTGGCACGACGGGCGAGTTGTATCTCACCGATCTGGTGGAATTGGCGGTGCGTGGTCATCGGTCTGGCGAGCCGTGGCCCGTGGCTTCCGTCCAGGCGTCGCCGGAGGTGGCCCTCGGCATCAATGATCGCCAGCAACTGCGTGAAGCCGAAGCGGTGCTTTGGGAGCGCAAGCGGCGCGAGGTCCTGGCAGCGGGCGTCAGCCTGATTGGGGCCGACACGATCTTCATCGATGGTGACGTGGAGATTGGGCAAGATACGCTGATCTTCCCGTTCACGATCTTGCGCGCGGGAACGCGGATTGGCGGGGACTGCCGGATCGGGCCGCACGCGACCTTAGACCAGACCGTCCTCGGCGACGGTGTCACCGTCCAGGCCTCAACGCTGACGCGTGTGCGCGTCGGGGATGGCGCCGATATCGGTCCGTACGCGCATCTGAGAGCGGGAACCGTGATCGGCGAGGGAGCCCACATCGGGAACTACGCGGAGATCAAGAACGCGACAATCGGCACCCGGTCGAAAGTAGGGCACTTCAGCTATGTCGGGGACGCGCGTGTCGGTGACGGCGCGAATATTGGCGCGGGAGTCGTGACCGCGAATTTCGATGGCACCGCGAAGCACCGGACGGATATCGGTGACGGCGCGTTTATCGGAAGCAACACCGTGCTTCGCGCCCCGGTGCGCGTGGGTGTCGAGGCAGTGACCGGTGCCGGATCGGTGGTGACGAAGGACGTTCCGGACGGCGCGACGGCGGTCGGGGTGCCGGCCCGGATCATCAAACGCGGAACGCAAGCGGACGACAGTCCGGGGGGTAAGACGTAGCATGGAGGGTCGGCTCCAGGTATTCGCGGGGTCTTCGCATCCGCGACTGGCGGCGGAAATGACGGCCGAGTTGGAATCGCCGCTGGGCCGGGCGCTGATCGGTACCTATCGCAATGGTGAGACTCGCGTGCGGTTGGATGAGAACGTGCGTGGCTCGGACTGCTTCGTGATTCAGTCGATCTGCATGCCCTACGATCATCACCTGATGGAGCTCCTGCTGATTATCGACGCCCTGCGCCGGGCATCAGCCGCCAGGATCACGGCCGTCATCCCCTATTATGGCTATTCCAAGCAGGAGAAGAAGACCGCCGGCCGGGAGCCGATTTCGGCGAAGCTGGTCGCGAACTTGATCACGACCGCCGGGGCGAACCGCGTCTTGTCCGTAGATCTACATGCTCCCGCGATCGAGGGTTTCTTCGACATTCCGGTCGATCATCTGCGGGCGAGCCCGTTGCTGGCCCGGCATTTCCGGCGAGAGGTGCCGGAAGGCGCGGTCGTGGTTAGCCCGGACGCGGGCGGCGTGGCGCGCGCCGAGGACTTCCGGGCGCGGTCTGGTGGTGCGCTGGCGATCATCGCGAAGCGGCATCCGGAACCTGATCAGACCGAGATGCTCGAGATGGTCGGTGATGTCGCGGGCAAAGTGGCCATCATCGTCGATGACATGATCTCCACGGGAGAGACCGTGGTCCAAGCGGCCGAGCTCCTGCGGGATCGCGGAGCCGCCGCGATCCATGTCGCGGCGACCCACGGCATTTTCGCGGGAGACGCGCTGGAGATTCTGCACGCCTCGCCGGTGGAGAAGCTCTTTATTTCCGACACCGTTCCATTGCGAGACTGCGCGGAGCGCACGCGAATCGAGACGATTACCGTCGCGCCATTGCTGGCGGAGGCCGTCATGCGTATTCATAAGGACATGAGCATCAGCGCGCTCTTCACGTAGATCGTCGCGGCCGCGCCGGTGGAGACAGATTTCAATGAGTGGTGAGAGTTGGGCCGAGATCTTCATGAGCGTGCTCGCCCTCGGTGTGATGACGTTGGCCGCGTCCGTCGAGGCTCTGAGCGCACTCATCAGCCGGAGCCGCTTACGTCTAAGCGCGGCCGACGACGAGCGCCACCGGAGGTCACTCCAGGCGTTGCTCGATCCCCGCAGGTCGCTCGCGAGCTCCATGCTGACCATCCAGATGATCGCGGTCGCGCTCATCGGCAGCCTCCTAACCGCGACCATCCGGCGCGAGGTTTCCAGCGCGGACCATCTGCTGGCGGTGGCTATCGCGTCTATCGCGTTCATCGTGCTCGGTCAGGCGTTGCCACGGGCGGTGGCGCGCAACCGTCCCGAACAGACGGCGGTCATGCTGCTCTCGATCGCGGGGGTGCTCAGCTCTCTGAGCCGCCCGTTGACATGGGCAATCGAGGCGATCAGCCGCGTCTTCGACCGGATTCTGCCAGGCGACCCGGATGAGATGCCGCCCGAAGGCATCGACGACGACACCCGCACGGTGACGCTCAGCGAGGGTGACGATGGCATCATCGAAGCGGGTGAGCGTCAGATGATCGACGGCGTCTTGCATCTGGAAGAGGTCAGCGTCCGGGATATCATGGTGCCGCGAGTAGACATTACCGCGGTGCCGCGCTCTGTCGCGCCACGCGAGCTCATCGAGACGATCATCGGCGCCGGGCATTCGCGCATTCCGGTCTACGATGATTCCATCGATCACATCGTCGGTATTCTCTACGCCAAGGATCTTCTGCCGTTCGTGATGAGCAATAACGAGGTACTGCCACTGGTGAGTCTCCTGCGGCGGCCCTACATCGTGCCAGAGTCCAAGCGGATCGACGATCTGCTGGCGGAACTGAGACAGGCCAAGATCCACATCGCGGTTGTCGCCGACGAGTATGGTGGCACCGCGGGCCTGGTCACAATCGAGGATATCCTGGAGGAGATCGTCGGCGAGATTCAGGATGAGTACGATACCGAAGCGCCACTGTTCGAGCTTGCTGGACCCGATGAATTGATCGCGGACGGCCTCCTCGCGCTCGAAGACGTCGAGGACACGCTGCGGGTGCGGTTTGAGAAGGACGACTACGGCACGTTGGGCGGGTTCGTCCAGCGCCACCTGGGCCGTGTGCCCGAAGAATCCGACACCTTCGAGGCCGAGGGCGTGCGCATCGAGATCTTGGAGGTCGAGCGCCATCGCGTGCGTAAGCTGCGGGTCGTGAAGTGCGTGACGGGTGAGGATGAGACCGAGGAGCGAGCTGGCGCTGACGAACACGCGACTACAAGCCGGCTCGACCCGGAACCCGAGTGACGCGGCTTCCCATCGGCGGGGCGGTTATTCGGCGAGAGACGGTCACCAGCACGATGGATGAGGCGCTCGTTCTCGCCGAGCAGGGCGCGAGCGAAGGGACCATCATCGTCGCGGATTACCAGACTGCCGGCCGCGGCCGCGCGGGCCGGCCGTGGGCGGTGAACGCGGGTGATGGACTGCTGCTGTCAGTCATCATCCGGCCCGAGGTCGCACCGGACCGGCTTAGCAGGCTGCCGCTCTTGGTCAGTGTCGCCGTTGCCGAGGCGCTGGAAGAGACCGCCCCGGTATCGTGCCAGCTGAAGTGGCCAAACGACGTCTGGATCGAGGGAAAGAAGGTCGCCGGTATCCTCATTAGCGTCCATCACGACGCGGATCAGACGCCGATCGTGATCGTGGGGATCGGCATCAATATCAACGCTCCGCCGGACTCCCTGCCGGAAGGCGCGACCAGCCTGGCGGCCGTCACCGCGAGAGATTATGACCGAGACAACCTGCTGGAGGTACTGACTCGTCGCCTGGAAGCCGCCTATCAGCAATTCGCTAAACACGACGGAGTAGCGGACCTCGGTGACTGGCGTCGCCGGGCGGCTCTCGTCGGAGAGCGGGTGCGGATCGTCCAGGGCCACGAGACGCTGATCGGGGTCTACCGGGGTATCGACGAAGGTGGCGCGCTTCTGCTGGAAACGCCCGGTGGGGGAGTGCGGCGGATCGTCTCGGGTGACTTGGTGCGGGGACCGGTCTCCGTCTCGTAAACGATAGCCTCGGATGTTTGCCGGGATGACGCTTCCCGTAATCCGTCTCCGCCCTGCAGTCGGCTCACCATCAGCCACACCGACCTTCAATCCGAGAGCTACCGTCTATGCATGCCATCTGCCCTAGCTCATGGCTGGGATGGAGCTATTGCATCTGACGACATCGAAGCTCATCCATCTGGTGTGGCATTCCGTGGACTGGCTCGACCGGCGGACATCACTTATCGAATTGGCGGATAACCTCATGAGCGGTACCCAGCGACCATTCCGGTTCGGCATACAGTTCGCGGGAACGAGGACGAGAGGGGCTGGGGCGAGAACCGAGTGGACGGAACAGGCGAGGAAAGCCGAAGCCCTCGGCTACGATATTCTCGTCATGCCCGATCATCTCGGCGGTCAGTTCGCCATCGGTTCGGCCCTTGCGGTTGTCGCTGAGGCCACCACGGCGCTCCGGATTGGAACCCTCGTGCTTCAGAATGATCTCCGCCACCCGGCCTTGGTCGCGATGGAAGCAGCGACCCTCGACGTGCTCTCGGATGGGCGGTTTGAAATCGGGCTCGGTGCCGGCGGCTCATTCATGCCTGACTACGAGTGGACTGGGATTCCGTTCGACCCGCCGGGCACGCGCGTCGGTCGTCTCGAAGAAAGCCTGCTGGTCATCAAGGGGCTCTTTGCTGAGGGGCCGGTCACCTTCACCGGCCAGCATTACACGATCACGGATCTCGAGGGACAGCCCAAGCCGATCCAGGAGCCACATCCGCCGATCCTCATCGGCGGCGGCGGGCCGCGCATGCTCTCCCTCGCCGCGCGGGAGGCCGACATCGTGAGCATCCTGGCGCCGATGCTGCCCGGCGGCGGGCAGTTCCGGATGGAAGGGAGCACGGCCGCAGCCGTCAGCGAGCAAGTCGAGCTGATCCGCCGCGCGGCCGGGACGCGGTTCCCCGCGATGGAGCTAAACATCCTGCTCCAGCGCCTGGTCGTGACCGAGGACGTCCGCCAGGCACGCGAAGACCTGAGCCGCGAGTGGGTGCCGCTGACGCCCGAGGAGGTGGGCGAGACGCCCTACCTGCTGATCGGCACAGTCGACGAGATCGTCGCGACGCTACAAGCACGGAGGGACCACTGGGGAATCTCGTACGTCGTGGTGTTTGGCGAGCACTTGGACGCCTTCGCCCCGGTTGTCGCGGAACTCGCCGGTCGATAAGCCGTCCAGGAGAAGCTGATGTATCGACGCGCTCACGTGCTTCGTGACCGCGATTGCTCATTGCCGGCTCGGCGCGCTTGCTCTTGCCTTACGCTGCCGGCCGTTCCACCGCGTGCAGCGCGAGCCGTTCTCCACAGCGGAACATCCATGGTGGTTCCGCGGCTGGACTCACGAAACTGGTCGTTTCAATCACCGGCGCTCCCGCATCGGCAAGCGCTTCAATGAAGGCCACCTTTGCCTCTGTTGGGTAGATCCTCGGGTGGTTCTGCTTCCATACCGTGGTCCCACCTCGACAGTCGTGACACCCTCCGGCCCGGGTGGTCGAGGGGTGCTCATAGGGGAGGTGGCGATGGGATCGTCGACAGGGTGAGCCACTGTGTCGGTTAGACGGTGGGCAGCAGTGCCGAAATCGGCGGGGCCGTTGTCGTCATGGCCGGCTCACCTGGGTCGGCCGCGCTGACCGGCATCGAACGCCTGCCTGTCCGTGAAGAAGCGCTGCTCGGTGATCTGGTCGTTGGCCCAGACGGTGGCGCGTGGCCTGGGGACGACATCGATCCGGCAGATGTCCGTTGCTCGCAGCATCGCTCTCTCGCAATGGTCTTCGCCGTGTGCCCTTCCCGTGGAGCGGTTGCCAGGGCGCCGTATCGCCAGTCGCCGCTAGTACAACGCCAGATCGTCGTTCGCGGCCTCCAGCCAGCGCTTGACCTGTTGCAAGAAGCGCGTGGCGGCGAGGCCGTCGAGGACGCG
>DASYWB010000027.1:0-7370 GCA_035936495.1 Thermomicrobiales bacterium | reverse complement strand
GCGGGGCGCAATGCCAGTATCAATTGGCGTCACGCTGCGGGAGATGGCCGAGCGGGGCACGGCCGGTCTCATAGCGGAAAACGGCCCAGCGGTCGGCCGGTTCGGGTGGCGCCCAGGGGAAGATCCGGGACAGCACGGGGTCGAGCAGCGATGGGGCCGGCTGAAAGTCGCGGCCAAGCCCGGTGAGCATGTCGCTCGTATGCACGAGCCATTCGGTACAGGCCATGGCGATGAACCCGGAGGCGTCGGCCATCCCGGCGGGGTGGAAGCCGCGCGCATCAGGCGGGGCGGCTCGGGCGACTTCAGCGAGAATCTTGGCGGTGACCACGCCGATATCCAACAGCTCAGGCAGGCTCTGATCGGGAGCGCCGTCGCGGGTTGGTGGAAGCCTGATGGTGGCCCGGCTGGCGAGGTGGACGGCGGAGAAGAGCATCACGTCGGGGAGGCGATCCAGGGTTCGCCCGCACGACTAATCCAGGTCACCGGGCGGAACAGATCAATCATCACCGAGTGCTGGGACGAGCGCATTACGGCAGTATCGTGAAACCCGATCCAAGTGATCCGGGCCAATTTCCTGTCCGCTCTCCGCCATTGCTCTTTGTCCCCATGCCAGGCGCAAGCAACGCTTCTCCAAAACGTCCTTGGCGACTTGCCGCCTCTACCGGCTCTCGGCCTCCGGCAGCATTGTCGCGAGGAGCCCGAGATGGAGCAAGAGGCGGCAGGAGGCATCGGCGGGATCATGGCCGGAGAGCCTGGCGATCTGCTTGAGGCGATAGGCGAGCGTGTTGCGGTGGATGCCGAGCCGGGCGGCCGCCTCGACATGGGAGCCTCCCGTCTCCAAGTAGGCAAGCAGCGTCTGTTTGAGCGTACCCCGGCGGTCCCGGCCGATGAGGTCTCCGAGGACATCGCCTGCGAAACCAGCCAGCGTGTCCGTGCCCCACAGGGGAAAGAGGAGCCGGAAGGGGCCAACTTCCGCGATGGAATCGAAGCGCGCGACGGGACCGGCGATGAGGTCCGCCGTCAATAGGGCGGCGACGTAGCAGGCTTCCCGCCCAGCATCGACGAGACGCTCCACCCCGGTAACTGGACTGGAAATCGCCATCCAGCCCCGCGCGGGCGTCCGGCCGCGGTCTTCGTTGACGCGGATGGTGATGGCGGTGCGCCGGCTTGGCGTGGTGGTCTCGGCCAGGGGATCGCGGCGCATCTCGGCGATCGCCGCCGGGCATCCGTCCAGCGTGCCCGCGTCATGGAAGGTACCCCAGGGTGCCAAGGTCCGGAGGAGGTCGGGCATGCTCATGCAGCGCTGACCAAGCGCGACCCGGAAGAGGCCATCCGGCGCTATGCCGAGCGACATCGCGTGCGCCACTGCCGCCTCGCGCTCCATAGCGGTGAAGAACGTCCCCATGGCGACCGCGCGAGCGGGGCCACGGGGGCGGGCTTGTGCCGATCGGGTCAGAGCCGCTTCGATAGCCGATCCGATGCGCTGGCTGACGAGCCGGGTCAGCGCGCGCCGGGGTGCCGGCACCGGACCGAGCCAGAGCGTCCGTCCTTCCCTCAGCGGGACCGCGAACCAGTCGCCGTGCCAGCCGCTAAGACCGGACGACCCATGGGGTGGCGAGACATCGGTAATGCTCGCCGCCAATGTCGCGCCGTTGGCATCGAGCACGGCAAGTGGCATGGTTAACGTGGAGGCCACTTCAGCGAGTGACCGTGCCAAGCTGGCACTGGCCGTGGCGAGATCGCTGAGGAGCCGTTCCAACACGGTTCCCGCGCGGTAGAGCTCGCCATGGCGTTCGGTCAGGAGGCGGTTGAGCTCCGCTTCGAGCTCCGGCGGCGCCGAGGCGGTCACGATCGTGGGCAGGGGGGCTGTCCCACTTGGCAAGCCATCGAGGATGACCGCCGCGGCATGGTGCCCAGCCATCTCGCGCAGGAGCAAGGGGAGCGAGACCCCCGACTCCGCGATGATTCGCCTGGGCAAGATGACGAGCTCTCCACCGCGGAGAGGGGGGAGCATCGGCGCGGTGGCGCGGGCGGTGACCGCCCAGGAGACCTCGCGATCGAGGTCCGTGTCGACCAGGTCGTGCGAGCTCGACAGCCGCAGGCGCGGTTCCCAGGCTAGGAGGTCGCCTAAGATGATCTCGGCCATGGCTCTTCGCCTATCCTTTGGGTTCAGGCTTGAGGCTCGCGGCATTGGCGAGTTGGCACAACGACCAGGCGAAGATCGACCGTTGATCTCACGTCAGTCGTATAGTACCCGAGGGGACGATGCTAGTCGGCGACCGAATCAGGGATCATTTTGTGCAGAACATCCAAATCCCGGAGAGCCGGGCTGTGATAGGGCGACGGGGACCATCGGCGATCGTGGTGCTGGCGGGCGCCGTGGGAGTGCTCAGCTTTCTCTATCCATTCTTCCTGCCCCTCGTGTTCGGCCGTGGCGTCGAGGCGGCCGCCAACCATGACGCCGCCGCGCCGCTGATCTTTGCTGCGATCACCGCGGTCTCGCTCCTTACCATCGTCACCGAGTTGGGGGACGTGCGTCTCGCCAGTGCCAAAATGGTTGCGCTGCTCGGGGTCCTGGTGGCGATCGATGCGACATTGCGATTGGTGCCCACGTTTCTGGGCGCGTCGCCGATCTTTCTCCTGATCGTGCTCGTCGGCTTCGTCTTCGGACCGTCGCTCGGTTTTCAGATGGGGGCCCTGACACTGCTGCTGTCCGCGTTCTTGACGGGAGGGCTCGGTCCCTGGGTGCCTTACCAGATGCTGGGGGCGGGATGGATGGGGATGACCGCCGGTTGGCTACCCCGGCCGGTTTCGTCCCGCCGCCAACTGTTGGTGCTGGCCACCTTCAGTGCGGTTTGGGGATTGCTCTATGGTGTGCTCCTCAGCTTGACAGTGTGGCCGTTCACCGCGCCCGGTTTGGAGATGGCGCCTGGGTTGGCGTGGTCGCCGGGGCTTTCGGCGGGCGAGGCGCTGCACCGCTATGCCCGTTTCTACCTCATCAGCTCGCTTGGCTATGACGCCTTTCGCGCCGTCGGTAACGCTATGCTGATTCTGGCCCTCGGCGGCCCCCTACTGCGCGTGCTGGAACGGTTTCGCGCCCGATTCAGCTGGGAGCCCTGGGAGTACGAGGGCGCCAGAGGCATCACCCCCGAGCGCTGAAGCGGTGGATCCGTCTCCCGTGGCGAGCGGCCTACCCGGCCCTATCGCATTTCACCGGATGTCATGCTAGAGTGTACGTACACCATTGGAGCGAGCCTTGCGCGAGCTGGTGCGGGTGTCGTGACGTGACAATGTGGCACATATTGTATTAACGCGAGACCGCGCTATACTACATATCCGGCCACGCTAGATGTGGACGTTTTTCGGATAACAGTCCACAGCATCTAGCGGTAGGCGAGCGGGGTGGCGGAGCCTTGGACCGGCTTCGGGCCGGATTGACAGTGGGACCCTGGGAGGACGGGCATGACCAAGCAACAGCGGAGAACAGACGCGGCCATGGGAGCTGGACTGACCGTCGAGCGACGCTTCACACCACCGGGGCAGGACCCGTTCGCGACCGTGGAGTGGAGCCGGCGCACCTCGCGGATCTCGAATCCGGACGGGTCGGTCGTCTTCGAGATGCAGGATGCCGAGATTCCCGCTGGCTGGTCCCAAGTCGCTGCTGACATCATGGTTTCCAAGTACTTCCGCAAAGCCGGCGTGCCGCAAGTGGGAGCCGATGGCGCGCCGGTGCTGGACGATGCCGGCCAGCCGGTCCTCGGCCCCGAGCGATCGGCGAAGCAGGTGATTCACCGCCTGGCCGGGTGTTGGCGCTCCTGGGGCGAGCAGCACGGCTACTTCGCCACGGCGGACGACGCCCAAGCGTTTTACGACGAGCTGTGCTACATGCTGGTCCACCAGATGGCCGCGCCCAACTCACCGCAGTGGTTCAACACCGGCCTCAACTGGGCCTACGGTATCACCGGTCCGGCCCAGGGGCACTACTACGTAGATCCAGCCACCGGCGAAGCCCGGCGGAGTGAGGACGCCTATACCCACCCGGCCCCGCACGCCTGCTTCATCCAGAGCGTCAAGGACGACCTGGTGGGCGAAGACGGCATCATGGACCTGTGGGTCCGCGAGGCCCGCATCTTCAAGTACGGCTCGGGAACGGGAACCAATTTCTCGACGCTTCGAGGCGAGGGCGAGCCGCTCTCCGGCGGCGGCACCTCCTCCGGCTTGATGAGCTTCCTCAAAGTGGGAGACCGGGCCGCCGGGGCGATCAAGAGCGGTGGCACGACTCGCCGCGCCGCCAAGATGGTGGTGCTCGATCTTGACCATCCCGATGTCGAGGCGTTCATCACCTGGAAGGCGGACGAGGAGAAGAAGGTCGCCGCGCTGATTGCCGCCGGTTACCCCAGCGACTACAACGGCGACGCCTACGCCACCGTCTCGGGTCAGAACTCGAACAACTCCGTGCGTGTGCCCGACGCCTTCATCAAGGCCGTCGAGGAGGACGCCACCTGGGACTTGGTTCGCCGCACCGACGGCAAGGTCCACAAGACGGTCCGCGCCCGCGACCTCTGGGAACGGGTGGCCAAAGCCGCCTGGCAGTGTGCCGATCCCGGCGTCCAGTTCGACACCACTATCAACGACTGGCACACCTGCCCCGAGGCCGGGCGGATCAACGCCTCGAACCCGTGCTCCGAGTACATGTTCCTCGACAATACGGCTTGCAACCTCGCGTCGCTGAACCTGATCAAGTTCCTCGACATCGAGACGGGCCAGTTCGACGTCGAGGGCTTCCGTCACGCGACACGGCTGTGGACGATCGTGCTGGAGATCAGCGTCCTGATGGCGCAGTTCCCGAGCGAGGAGATCGCGCGGCTCTCGTACGACTACCGCACGCTCGGGCTAGGCTACGCCAATGTCGGCACGGTCCTCATGCTGCTCGGCATGCCGTACGATTCGCCGGAAGCGCGTGCCTACGCGGGAGCTGTCACGGCCCTGATGACTGGCGAGAGCTACGCCGCCAGCGCCGAGCTGGCGGCCGAGCTCGGTCCGTTCCCCGGTTACGCGGCGAACCAGGAGCATATGCTCCGCGTGATTCGCAACCACCGGCGGGCGGCCTACAACGTAGCGGCGGAGGAGTACGAGGGGTTGTCCGTCCCGCCCATGGGCATCGACGCGGAGGCCGCCCCGCCGGACCTGCTGACCGCCGCCCGCAAGGCGTGGGACAAGGCGGTTGAGGTTGGCGAGGAACACGGCTATCGCAACGCCCAGACGACGCTGCTGGCGCCGACCGGCACCATCGGGCTGCTGATGGATTGCGACACGACCGGTGTCGAGCCGGACTTTGCCCTGGTCAAGTTCAAGAAGCTGGCCGGCGGCGGCTACTTCAAGATCGCCAACCAGAGTCTCGATCCCGCCCTGCGCAATTTGGGCTATAGCTCCGAGGAGCGCAAGACGATCCTGACCTACGTGCTCGGCACGCTCTCGCTGGACGGCGCACCACACGTCAACAGGCACAGCCTCGCGGAGCGAGGGTTCAGCACTGAGGACATCGCCAGCATTGAGAAGGCATTGCCCGGTGTCTTCGAGCTGGGGTTCGCCTTCAACGCCTGGACACTCGGCGAGGAGGCCCTGAAGCGGGTCGGCATCTCGATGGAGCGGGCTAGCCAGCCGGGCTTCGACCTCCTGAGCGCGCTCGGGTTCAGCCGGAAGCAGATTGACGAGGCGAATGAGCATATCTGCGGCACGATGACGGTCGAGGGCGCGCCGTACCTCAAGCCGGAGCACCTGCCGGTCTTCGACTGTGCGAATAAGTGTGGCACCAAGGGCACGCGCTTCATCTCGGCGATGGGACACGTCACGATGATGGCCGCGGCTCAGAGCTTCCTCTCGGGGGCCATCTCGAAGACGATCAACATGCCGCACGAGGCGACGGTGGAGGACATCACCGACGCCTACATGGAGAGCTGGAAGCACGGTATCAAGGCGATGGCACTCTACCGTGACGGCTCCAAGCTGAGCCAGCCACTCTCGACCAAGAGCGACGTGAAGCGAGAGGACGCCGAGGACGAGGTGGCCCGCGAGGCGGAGATCCAGACTCGGATCGATGCCGAGGTGGAGGTTGCGGTCGCCAAGGCGCTCGCGGCGGCTCAGACCGCCCACGCCGGGGAACCGGCACCGGCCACGCCGGCGGTGATACCGGCGACGCTGCAGGTCGCCGCGGGCGGAACCGCCGCGGCCCAGCCTTACCGCCGCCGACTGCCGTCGAAGCGATCCGGGTTCACCCAGGAAGCGCGAGTGGCCGGCCAGAAGGTCTACCTTCGAACGGGCGAGTACGAGGATGGGACGCTGGGCGAGATCTTCATCGATATGCACAAGGAAGGCGCCGCCTTCCGGTCGATGATCAACTGCTTCGCGATCGCCGTCTCGAAGGGCTTGCAGTATGGCGTGCCGCTCGAGGAGTTTGTCGACACCTTCACCTTCACGCGGTTCGAGCCCCAGGGGATGGTGACCGGGCACCCGAATATCAAGACGACGACCTCGATCATCGACTTCGTCTTCCGCGTGTTGGGCCTGGAGTACGAGGGGCGGACGGACCTGGTCCACGTTCAGCCCGACCCGGACGAGCCAGACGATGACGTCCTGAATGAGGGAACCGCGCCGATGGCCTCAGCGGCGGTCCAATCGGCAGCCGCACCGGCGACGGCTAGCACTGATCCAGGGTCAGCTGAAACGTCGAGCGTCACGGCAATGGAGCCAGCGGCGGGTTACGCGAAGGGTACCGGTAACGGCAACGGGGCGCATCACGAAATCAACGGGATGAAGGCAGGGAACGGCGCGGTCGCCAGCGCCACCTCCAAGTCGCCGGCCGGCGCCAACCAACTCGATGCCCATCTCGTTGGGCTGATGGGCGACGCCCCGTTCTGCGATGTCTGCGGCCACATCACGGTCCGCAACGGCGCCTGCTACAAGTGCCTCAACTGCGGCAACAGCCTCGGCTGCTCGTAGGCGCGTAATGCTAGGTCCTGCCGCCGCCCTGGTGACGCCGCCGGGGCGGCGGCGGGTTTTTCACCCAAGAAGCCAGCTAAACTTACTGCTCTTCCTGCCGGTGCTACCACGAATAGGAGAATCGAGCCGGAGGTCCCCGATGGCTAAACCAATCACCCCAGTCAACGTAGACGCCGCTGCCGAGTTCAATGACCCTGAGATCGACTACAGTGAGTACGAGATTTTCGTGCCGGCCAAGGATGGCCTGCCGCCGGTCTACACGGTGACGCCGGAGCAGGGTCGTCGCCTCTTCGATGAGGCGGTGCGGCGGGAGATGGGCATCAGCGGCGAGGAGTTCATCCGCCGCTGGGAGAACGGTGACTATTGGGAAA
>DASYWB010000026.1:0-6938 GCA_035936495.1 Thermomicrobiales bacterium | reverse complement strand
ACCAGCGTGTGCCGCTGCTGGTGTGCTCCAGCACCAGATGGCGGCGGTGCACCGCTTGCCACTGTCGCTGCCGACCGCAGACGTCGCCTTGCCTGCCGCTAGGCTGCGGATGGCACGGACGGTGGAGCGGCGAGCAATTCCTGGATGGTGCGGCGCAGACGGCTGAGGGCGCGCCTCCGCAGTTGGGAGACACGAGCTTCGCTGATGCCGAGCTCCCGGCCGATCGGGCGCAATTCGCGTCCGCGGAGGTAGGACTCCACGACGATCGTGCGCTCGCGCTCTGGCAGCGTGCTGAGGGCTGCCCGCAGCACGGCTGACGTCGCGGCCGCATCCAGCGCCCGCTGCGGGTCGCCGGTCGGGTGCTCGTCCGCCACGGCCGGCGCCCGCTCATCGTCGTCGTGCTCCGGGTGGCCTACGTCCAAGGAGACGACGACCATGCCGAGCAGCCGCAGCGTCTCGCGCAGCACCGCCGGCGGCAGGTCGAGCGCCGCGGCCAGCTCCGCCTCCGTCGGCCACCGACCAGTGCGCGCCGCGAACTCCTGACTGACGCGGTCGATGGCGCGCCGCCGCTCCTGCACCGACCGCGGAAGCGGGTCAAGGCGGCGGAGCCGGTCCTGAATCGTGGTCCGGATGTGGAGGACCGCCCAGGTGGAGAAGCAGACGTTGCGGGTCGGGTCGAAGGTGTCGACCGCCGCAATCAACCCCTCGCAGCCATAGCCGACCATGTCGGCATACTCGACCAGTGCCGTCGCGGCACCGGCGTGGGTCATCCGGCCCGCCACATAGTGGACGAGTGGGATATTCCTGGTGATGAACGCAGTCCGAGCCGCAGCGGTGGCCGCGGTCTGGGTAGCAGAAGGCGCATGCATCGTTGACCTCGCCTGGATTCGGCAACCCGGCTATCTCGGCGAACCGAGACCCGTGGCTTTGCGTCCCCACCTCGCGATGGGTTTGCCCGTTCGTTCCCTGCGGCGGCCGTTGCTGCACGCCGAGGGGATGGACAGGGTGACTCACGCCGCGACCGGCGCGGCGCTGCCGCGCGACCACATACCCCTCATGGGCAGCTCCTCCCTGGCGCCAGGATGTGTGTTGTCGAGATAGCCTCAAGTAGCAGCTGGCACCCCCGCCGTGCCAGAGAACGTTGGGTATCGTTGATGGTCGCCACGGCGGTCACTCCAACACCAGCGGCAGCCGCAGCGGCACGTTCGCCGTCCCCTCCGCGACCGCCGACGCCGTGAGCGATGTCGCCGCCAGCCGGATGGGATAGTTGGTCGCCGCCGTCACCTCAACGACGACCGTGACCGGCAGACCGCCGACGCCATCCCATTTCGGCCCCCGGGCGACGATGGTCGTCACCATCGGAAAGGCGCTGACGTCGTCGACCACCACGGTGCCGGTCGCGTTCTGGGGGATGATCACTGTGAGCGTGGTCGCGCGCATCTGGAGCAGGTGGTCGAGGGGCATCTGCACCTGGATATCAACCAGCCGTCCCTCGACCGAGACGACCGGGTCATCCGCCGCCCACACTTCATAGGCGGTCGCCCCACCGGAGAGCAGGAGCGCCGCGGCGGCCAACAGCACACCAACGAGGAGGCGCAGCATGCCCAGCTGGCCGTCGCATCGGGCACTGGCCGCCGGACTGCGGGGAGCCCCGCCGATATTCGGGATGGCTCTGTCCGCACGGACGCCGGCCGTGGCGGGTGTGACAGGTCGGTCGACAGACTGGTATGCGGGCATGATCGTCCTCCCCTGGATTCGGTAGCCCGGCTGTCTCGACAAACCGAGACCCGTGGCGTTGCGTCCCCACCTCGCGGTAGGTTTGCCCATTCGTCCTGGCGGCGGCGCCGGCCGCCCGCCGTGGAGCTACGCGGCGCTCATGAACACCTCCCCCTCCCGCCGGTGCACACGTGGCAGACCTACGACGAGAGCCGCCCTAGACCGGCGGGATACGACGGACCCGGCAGGACACCGGGCGTGGGTGGGGGCTGTACCGTCACAGTAGCCGCCACTCCTGACAATCACCTGACAGATTGCCGGGGTTCGTGTCCGCTAGTGGATATTGTCAGGAACTTGCGAGGCCGAGTCGGCGGCCGTCCCGGGCCGTGGGCAGCACGCGCACGGCGACGCGGGCTGACATCTCTGGCCACCGACCGCTCAGCCCGCAACAGGTACAGACACGCGCCTCACAGGCCGCCTCTCCACGGAATCGAGCGGCGTATGGACCCGTCCATGGAAGAATGAACGGCGACCGTGACCGCTGCGGTGGTCACGTGTTCCCTGCATGCCATCGCACAAAGGAGCCAGCCTGTTGAAAAACTCCCCGAGGACCCTGCGAACGGGCTGATCTGCCCGTCCCTGACCACCTCCCGGCCTTCGGTTTGAATCTGGCGATACCCCTCCGGACGACTGGGTTAGCAGCGCCAAAGGGTTTTTCAACAGGCTGGGACGTTTCTAAGACAGCGGCGGCGAGCGCCGAGGCCGGGCGGGGAGCTGCCCGCTTGAGTCTAGCGGGAGCCGCTCGAACGTCACCGCCGGCGACGACCCGGACAGATGCGTACCCGCCACCCGCCACCCCGCGCGGCGCCATGTGGTCGCCTGGACGGAGCTCCCCCAACTCGTCGCCGTGTTCGCCCAGAACGGTGCCCGCCACGCCGACGCCGGCAAGGCTGCCCCGATGATCCGCTCGATCTCGGCAAACGTCAGCGTCACCCGGTCCTCAGAGAGACCGGCGAGGTAGGCCCGGAGCGGGTCGTACTTGCTGAACCCAGACCGACGAGGCATGCGGCCAGTCTACCCCGCCTTGACGCTCGCGGCCGCGTGGGTCAGTGTGCGAGCAGAGGGCCTGCTGCTGGACCCTCCTTCCTTTCTCTGACGCCCGGCTCTCTTCCTTGTTCGTGGGCCGGGTGTCGCCCTGTCCAGCAAGCCGCGCCAGCAGCACCACCACCAGCCAGCCCAGGGCGCGATCGCGGCAGCGGCGGGGGGTCATACCTCCGTCTCGCCGGGCCATTCATATCCCGCCAGCAGTGCCAGTTCATCGGCGTCGAGATCGAGCAGCGTCGCCACCACCGCGAGTTGCCCGGCGGGCAGCCGGTTGATACCCCGCTCGATCAGCCAGTACGCCGGTTGGGGCATGCCCAGGTGGAAAGCCATATCGTGCTGACTCAGGCCGGCCGCCACCCGCGCGGCGCGTAGCTGATTCGCCAGCTCCGGATACTGCGGCTGCCACCGCCGGATCTGCCGGCTCATCCTGCTGACTCCCCCGTCCACCGACGCGCCGACCGCTGCCATTCTACGACTGGCGGTCGGTCCCGACGAACGGCGGCCGGCGGGGATGGGTCAGGGGCGAGGGGGTTGCGTCTCACCGCAGAGACCAACAGACTACGCACACCAGGAGGTGCGCATGCCAGACCGGACCTACAAACTGATCGAACTGGTCGGCGTCTCCGACCAGTCCTCCGACCAGGCCATTCAGAACGCCCTCGCCCGCGCCAGCGAGACGCTGCGCGGTCTCGACTGGTTCGAGGTCATGGAGACGCGCGGCACGATCGCCGACGGCGGCGTGGCGCAGTTCCAGGTCACACTGCGTGTCGGCTTCCGGATCATGATGCCCGACGAAGTACGCTCCTAAGCGATGCTGAGCCGTCGGCGGTTCAAGTCCGCCCAAAGCTAGACGCCGTACCGCTGCCGCAACCGCCGTGTGCAGTTACACCGCTCTTTCGCGTAGTGGTGGGCGACCACCATCCGCGCGGCCGCCACCTCGGTGATCTGTGGTGTGCCGGGGTCAGTGCCATTCATGAACGCCAGACTTGTAGTGCCGTGGCTGCAATCGACGGTCAGCAACCGGCCATCGCCGATCGATTCGGTGGTGAGGGTCGCGGCCGCGGTCATAACATCCCCCCAGCCTTCGACTTGATCGCGTCGGTGACGAGGCAGTCCTGACACTTCCGATGGAAGCGCAGCGCCGGATGCCGGCCGCACCTCGCGCAGAGCGGCGATGGATCAGGCGGTGGGTCTGGTGGGTCAGTTTCAGCCGACCATGTTTCATCTTGAATTATGGCTGCGGGCGGTTGGATAGATGCCGGCGGCCGCGGTGGCACGTCAACGATCCGGAAGGTTGGGCGCGGTGTTTCAACGGTGGGTGCCTGCCAGAGATCAGCCTGGACAGCCACCACCCTTGGTTCATCTTGGGTTCCCATATCTTTACGTTTTTCAAAGTCAAGTTGGTTTATGGTGGCGGACTCTTCAGCCTCATCTGACCATATTTCATCTTGAAATATGGTGAGCGACCCGCTGGCGCCCCGCTGTAGCCGGACGCCGCAGCCCTTACAGTGCGGCCGATAGACAACCTCTTCGCAGCCGCAGCGCGGACACTTGAACCGGGCGCCGCCGTGGTTGCGTCGCGCACCGTCCTCGACGGCTTCGGCACCTTCGACGGGTTGGGCATGGGCCAAGCGGTGAAGCGCCGCCTCCTTGCTGTCGACACTGACCCATACCTCGTTCTTGGGCCGTTTCTCCCATCGGCCATTCGGTCCGCGCACGCCGGGAATACGGATCAATTCACGGTCGAAGACGCCCATCGCCGCCGCGCGCTGAATGTGCCGCCCGACCGTTCCGTTGCTCGTGCCGGTCACGGCAGCAATGTCATCCATGTGGACTTCCACGCGCCCACCGACGTGCCGGTCTCGCTTCTTGCGTTCCGCCGCGTACTCGATCGCGGCAAGCGCGGTAGCGACTTCCTCGCGGACCTCGGGGTTGGCGAGGGCCTTTCGGATCAGCGCGTACTCGGTGCGGATCGCCGCGTTCTCCCGCTCCAGCGCCTCGGCCCGCTCACGCAAGATGTGATTGTGCAGCCGTAGCTGCTCAGCTTCGCTGTCCTCGGGCTCGTGGTATGGCCGCACCACCGGACCGGCCAGCGCCTCAAGGTCTTGAACGGTGTGGCCGGCGGCGAGGTAGTCGTCCAAGCCCGTTTTGCTGTCGTCATCGCCCGGCGGCAGGGTGATGATCCGCACCTTGGCGCCCAGCGAGGTGAGGAACGCGGCCAGCGCTGTCATCGCCTCCTTGACCTCGGCCTTGCTCGTCACGTCGGAGTCGAAGGCGAGAAAGACGGTGCGGCCTTTGAGGGCGATATGTGCCCAATCGCTGAGGCAGCGCCAGGACCAGACGCCTTGGATACTGATACAGCAGAGGCCGGCGGAGATCGCGGCGTCCGCTTTCTTGACGCCCTCGGTAAGCCACAGCGGCACGGTAACGTCGCTGAGCAGTGGTTGGATCGTGGGGTGTGCGTCCAACCAGATACCGGCGCTGGCCGCTGTTTCGTACTTCAGCGGCTTTCCGTTTGATCCGATGCGTGGGTGGTCGGGACGGATCTGATAGCGGCCATTAGCGCCGGCGGGGTCGGTGCCAGGGATGAGCAGTGCCGGCACGCGGATCTGGTAGCTGGCGAACTTCAGGCGGACGAGCTCGTCCGGATCGGTGATCGAGCGGTAGCCGCGAGCCTCGGCGATCTCGGGTGAGATGCCGGCCTCGTCTAGTGCGGCTCGATGGTGGTCAAGGAGGGTGACCGTCATGCGACTGCCCTCCGATCCATCAACATCGCCACGGTGCCGCAGATCGCGCAGACGATCCGACTGTCGCCGTGCCACGAGACGACCGCGCGGCGGTGAGGCCGGCGGCAGGATGGGCAGCGAAGCCGGGCGACAGAATGATGCCGGTGGGTACGTCCCGTTGATACAATCGGACGTAGAATAGGCTTGGTTAGGCGCTGTGACGAGGCCCTGACTGTCTGGCCGCCTGGGAGGGTGGAAGCTCCCACGGCGGCCGCTCTTTGCCTGTTACTCCGGGTCATGTCACGTTTACCGTCCTTTCCTTCGGGGTGGTCTGCCGGCTGAGCGCCCGGCGGATGTAGTGATACGCCTGCTGCTCCGGCTCGCGGGTTTGCCGCTGGGCAGCATCCACGAGTTTGGCGTACTCATCCACCGGCAGCGCCAGGATCATCCGCTTGTACTTCTCCACGGCTCGTGCCCTTTCACTCATCCGGGCCTGCCTCCAGTGTCCGGCGGATTTCATTCGGTATGGTCCGGTTTCTCGGAATTGCTGAAGAATTCTTTCCACCATCCGTAAAGTGTTGACTTGGGCAGCCGAAGGTCAGCGCCGATGCCTTCCCATGTGCGGCCCTTTTGCTTCAGGCCATTCGCTCTTTTGGCATAGTGGCGCCGCACGTCATCCGGGTACGGTGATGTCTTTCCGCCGTGACGGATGACGCGCTGTCCGAGGAGGGCAGCGTCAAAATCTTCGAGGATGGGAGCGTTAATGCCGTGGAGGCCGCGAGCAATCGCGTCGTACTCTGCCACGGTGGCGTGGTGGATGATGAGGATTCGGCAGCCGTCCGGTAGTTCGTCGACGAAGACGAATGGCTGATGGTCGTCTTGCCCGCCGCGATCTGGGGTGGGATCATTCGTCATTAGCTGCGTCCCCCTACGGACGCGCTCAGCCGGCCGGACGTTGGTAGCGTCGCGGCCGGTTTCTTGTTCCTCGGTCTTCGGCTTCGGCCCCGGTTTCATCCGGCCGCGCTGCTTCGCGCGTTCGACCTCTTCGCGCTCTACCAGCCACAAGCGCGGACTGACCTTGATCCCGCGCATGTAACCGCGTTGGAGTCGGCGAGCAACACCGACCGGTGATAGGCCAAGTTCTGCGGCGGCTTCGCTGACGGTGAGCAAGTCTCGATCCTCCGGCACGTCTCCACCTCAGCGTATCACAGACGATACAGACGTGTGTATCGTTATAGGGCGGGTCGATACTATCTCGCCGCAGTATAGACAACTCGGCAATGACAGACGATACAGTTGTCTGTATTATCTAAGTGAAGGGAGACCAGAGGGGAGCCGGGAAGCCCGGCGCAAGAGGCATAAGAAGGCCCGCCCAGCGTTGCAGCGCTGAAG
>DASYWB010000025.1:0-4557 GCA_035936495.1 Thermomicrobiales bacterium | reverse complement strand
TGGCGTCATTGAGATCGTGCGCTGACCCTGGCCAGCCAGTCGGCAACCAGGTTGAAGCCGAGGATCGTCAGTGCCAGGCAGATGCCCGGCACGGCGGCGACCCACCAGGCCGTCGCCAGCGTTTCTTGTCCGGCGGCAATCATGCCGCCCCAGGTCATCGTCTCTCGGGGTACCCCCAATCCGAGATAACTCAGCGCGGCCTCGTACAGGATCATCGCGGCGACCTGCTGGCCCGCGACCGTCAAGACCGGCACGGTCAGATTGGGCAACAGGTGCCGAAACAGGATTCGGGCCGGATTGGCGCCGAGCGCCCGTGCCGCCTCGACGAACGGCGCCCGGCGCAACGTCCGCGCCTGGAGCCGGACAATCCGGGCGTAACCGACCCAGCCGGTCACAGCCAGCACGAGGATGACGTTGCCGAGGCTGTTCCCTAGCGTCGCCGTGACGGCGATCGCGACGATCACGAATGGCACGGCAAGTTGGACATCGGTCAGCCAGGCAATCAGGCGGTCAACCGCGCCGCCAAGGGCGCCCGCGAGGAGCCCCAGACTGACACCGATCATCCCGGCGAGCAGGGTTGCGCTCACGCCGATGAGGAGTGAGATCTTTGCCGCGGCAACCACCCGCGACAGCAGGTCGCGCCCGAGCCCATCGGTGCCGAGCGGATGCGCGGCACTGCCACCGGCCCACATCGGAGGCACGAGCCGGTCGCTCAGTCGCTGGGTCTCAGGGTCCGGCGCGACCAGCCACGGCCCGATGAATGCCGCGATGACCAGCGTCCCGACCAGCGCCAGGCCGATCATCCCACCCCGATCCGGCCTGGTCCGATGACGTGGCCGCCCGGTGGCGCCGCGGATTCCGATCGGCGCGACCCCATCCAGCCGGGTCGCCGGCTTCAGGGACGAGGCGGGGACCAGGATCGCCATCACTACGCCGCTCCGCCGCTTCTCGCCCGTGGGTCCATCCACGCCGCGATCAGATCGATGGTGAGATTGACGACGACAATCAGCGCGGCGACCGTCACGACGATGGCTTGAATCAACGGCAAGTCGCGGTCGGCGACGGCCTGGAGTGCCAGGCGACCAATGCCCGGATAGGCGAAGACAGCTTCGACCACGACCGCTCCGCCGAGCAAGAACCCCGTTTGCAACCCGACATAGGCCAGTGCCGGCAACGCGGCATTGGGCAGCGCATGCCGCCGGAGAACGACGCGTCCCTCCAATCCTTTCGCGCGCGCGGTCAGGACAAAATCGCCGGTCACCGTCTCGGCCAGCGACGCCCGCAGCAGCCGGACGACCGTCGCCAGAGGATAGGCGGCCAGCGTCAGGGCCGGGAGGACGAGCGAGCGTGGCCCGTCGAGCCCGGAGGACGGGAACCAGTGGCGGTCGACCGCGAAGGCGAGGATCAGCATCGTCCCCAGCCAGAACCCGGGAATCGCTTGGCCCAGGAGCGCGACGAGCGTCGCCAGCGCACCCGGCCAGCCTCGCGCGCCGGTGCTCGCGGCCATGCCGAGGGGAACACCGATCAGGAGGGCGATCCCTAGCGCGGCACCGGTCAGGGCCAGCGTCGCGGGTAATCGTTCCCCGACCGCTGTAAGGGCAGGCCGCCGCTGGCTCCAGGAGTCGCCGAAATCGCCGCGCACCGCCCGTCCAAGGAACGCCGCGTACTGAATGGGAAGCGGCTCGTCCAGCGCGAAGCGCGCCCGCAAGACCGCCTGATCCTCCGGCGAGGCTCCGGGTGGGGCGAGGGCTGCGACCGGATCACCGCTCAGGTGGATGAGCGCAAAGGCAAGCGTCGTCACGCCAAGCAGCACGGCGAGGCCATAGACGAGCCGCGTCATGGCGAAGAGCGCTAGGTCTCGGGCGCCGCTCAGCGACCGCCTTCCCTGTCGCTGGGACTCCGCGGATCCGAGCGTGGAGGTCCGAATGCCGCTTACCCTCGCCAACACGAGCCAACGCCCTCCGCACCAGGCTGGCCAGAACGCTCCGAACGTACGACGCGCATACCTCCGGTGCCGAGAGCCCCTCTCCCGAAATCGGGGGAGGGGTTGGGGAGGGCGCCGTTCCCCATCACCGCGAATTCCTTCATCCGATCTCCTCACCAAACGACAAAAGACCCGAGAGCGAAACGCCCTCGGGTACGTGGTGGCTATTCAGGACAAGGGGATGCACGGTGACTACCCGGGGCGATGCCCCGAGACCGACCGTGCGCCTTCTCCCATCCGGACTGTACCGTCGGCCCCGGAATTTCACCAGGTCCTGCTCACGCGACCATGCGCGCTCGCTCGCGGGCTATCACCGCCGGTCAGGACTTGGCGGACAACTCTGGCCCGCCTCACCTCACCCCGAAGGCTACACGTTCGAAAGGATACCATAGGGGAGAGTGGTCAATCCCCGCACTTTAGCTGTTGCTTATCGCGTGTCGCTAGGTGGCTCGCCTCCGCGCTCAAACCGGTGGCAAGCACGAGCTCGTCCTTCGGCTGCGTTGCCACATCCGTGACCGTTACCGTGAGTTCGGTAAAGAGCGCCCGGCGGCGAAGGAGTGCGACGACGCGCGCGCTATCCACTGAGCTGATCCGACGGCGAAAGTACGGATCGGTATACGGACGAACAAGCTCGCCGAGCAAATGCTCCGACATGGCGAGCTCATAAACATCCTGACGCCATAACTCAATCAACTGAGCCGATGCGCTCGTCGCACCCAGAAATCCTGGAGCCAGAACGTTCGCATCAAGGACGACCCGGATCACCGGATGGTGGACGCCTCCTCCGACAAGGCTGTCGCAAGCACGCGGTCCGTCTCGCGTTCGATTTCTTCATCGGAGACCTCTTTGGAAGCATCACGGAGGTCGTCAATCACGCGAAAGTCCGCTTCTCGCTCAGCCTCAAGGCGATCAAGCCGCGCCAAGTCGTCCGCGGAAATGATTGCGGCGACCGGGACACCGCGATCTTCGACGACGATCCGAGTCCCGTTGCGCGACACGCGGCGGATGAGGCCATCAAACTGCTGGCTCGCCTCGGCGGACTTCATGGTTTGATGCTCGCGCATGTCACCCTCCTTGGAACAGCGACCGGCGCACATTGTCATGCGTTTCTGGAAAGTCGGCAAGGAGGTGTGCCAGTTCGATACATATGAGACAGTAAGGGAGGCGAGGAAGGCAGCGAAGCTCCTCAGAGTCTCAACTATGGCGTTGACCCAGCCAAGAGGGCGTTTGGGAAGCGGAGACGGCGTGGTTGGACGGCGGGCAGGGCGGGACCACCCCTACGATTCGTGCATGACTCGTCGCCGTCGGAGGTCAGCGGGATCGCCTTTTCAGCAGCCTCTCACGCGGAATCCGCGTGAATGCTGCCGAACACGAGCATCAGTCTCGCCAGGTCCGCGCGGGCCTGAAGATGCCCTCTCAGCTACAAACCTGGCTAGAGCCGCCTGAGATTAGCACCGCCCTGCCACGGGCGAATACCGGGAATCTATATCAGGCATCCTTCATGATAACGTCATGCGTGTGGCTGATCTGGACGCTGGCGGTAGAGCCAGCCTCGTTTCCCACCTGATACCATCTTCACCTACCAGAGAGGAACCGACCATGGACGCGGCAACTGTCCATTCCGTGCTCACGCAACCAACTACTCACCGGGAAGCTCCTATCCTCGCCGATGACGAGGTCGAACAGGTCGTGGTCGAGGACGGCTGGATCGGCGTCGTCGTCCGGGGCAAGACCGCATCTATCGAGGAAGTGTATCGGCATCTCGCCATAGCCTTTCCGACGGCCGCGATTCAAGTAAGCGACGATGTTCGCACCTACCGTGGCGGTGCCGGGTTTGGCGAAGGTCGCCACGTCGTGGCCGTGCTTGGTGGGAAGGGCGGCGTGGGAAAGTCGACCACCGCGATCAACCTGGCATTGACACTCTCGGCGATGGGCATGTCTGTCGGCTTGCTCGACGCGGACCTCAGCGCCCCCGATATCCCGCACATGGTCGGTATTCATCCCGAGCGGTCTCGCCAGACACCCAGCGAGGGGGAGCAACCCGGCCGCGAACGGACCGCCGGACCTCCTTCGGGTCCTCGACCGCGGATGGCGGCTTGAGAGCTGTGGCGTACGTCCATGACGCCGAGGTCTGGCTGGCGGCAGCCCCTCCAACGCTACGGCATTGAGGTTATGTCGATCGGGTTCGCCATCCCGGAAGATGCGCCGCCCTTGATGACGAGCCGCCTGATGGTCTCGGCGTTACTCCGCGAATTCGTCTTCCAGGTGGCTTGGTCCGTCGATGTCTTGCTGATCGACGCACCTCCCGGAACCGGTGATGAGCTTCAGGTCATGGCTCACGAGCTCCCGCTCTCCGGAGCTATCTTCGTCACCACCCCGCAAGATCTGGCGCAGATGGACGCCGAACGCACGCTGACTCTGCTGGCCGAGCATGGCGTTCCGGTCTTCGGTGCGGTGCAAAACATGGCCTCGCTCCATTGTCCGCATTGCGCAGGCGAGATCGACCTTTTCGCGCGATCTTCTCGCTTGGCAGACGCGGGCGTGCCGATTCTGGGCCGGATCCCCTTCGATCT
>DASYWB010000024.1:0-3606 GCA_035936495.1 Thermomicrobiales bacterium | reverse complement strand
AAACTGCTTTACGTTTCCGCCAACCGCTTCAACCCGTCCCGCTATGTCAGATCCGAGCGTGTTGTGTTTCGGTTTCAGAAGCCCGAGGTTCAGGCGGACCAGGAACGGGTCAGCCCTCAAGAGACGCCAGTCCCTCGCATTTGCGGACGCCGCATGAACCTTTATCAAGACTTCATCGTCCCTGGGGGTCGGCTCCCGGACCTCTTCTAGGTTCAGGACATCCGGCGGTCCGTATTTTGTGTACACAATCGCTTTCATGAGTTTCCTCCAAGTTTGGTTTGGTTTGATTTGGCGCAGCCCCGCGCGGCACGCGGGGCTGCGCCAAAAACGACTATTCGTAGCGCAGCGCCTCCGCCGGGTAGACCTTCGACGCTTGCCGGGCGGGCAGGTACGTGGTCAGGAGGGAGGCTGCGTAGGCGATGGCCGCGACGAGCCCGATCATGGTCCACGGAACCTGGTAGGTGACCCCCGGCATGTCGCCCGCCATCTGCTCGAGGATGTTGCCCGAGAGCCCGAACCCCAGCGCTATCCCGGTCGCTATGCCGAGCAGGGCTACGAACGACGATTCCATGAGGAACGCGAGCCGCACCTGGCCCCTCTGGAACCCGAGGGCGCGCATCATCCCGATCTGCTGCCTCCTTTCGACCACCGAGCGGGCGGCGATGACACCTAAAGCCGCGATGCCGACCAGGAGTCCGAGCCCCATGAAGCCCGTGAACAGGTTGAACATTATGATGCTGAACTCGGCGCCGCTGCGAACCTCTTCGGCCACCACGCTGGCCTGGAGCCCGCTGGCGGCGAACGCCTTTTCGAGTGCTCCGGCGGCATCGGCGGCGCCCACGCCGTCTTCGAGGCGGAACATGTATGTCTGCGGCGGGACCGGAGCCCCCGCGAGTTCCTCCAGCGTCGCCTTCGAGGTCGCGACCGCCGTGATATCGGTAGCGGTCTGCTCCAGCACCCCGATCACGCGCAGCTTCTCGGACTCGCCCGTCCGCGGGTCCTCGACGTACACGTAGGTGCCTTCGGGGATGGTCCGATCCTCCTTGTAAAAGCCCTCGAACTGGAAGGGCGCCGCAACCTCGCCGTCCTGCGTGGCGGACTTCGAGGCAACCAGGCTCGCTGAGACCACGGCCGTGTTCGGTTCCTCTCTCAGTTCCCGCCAGACCTCGCGGGAGGAGTCGTAGCCCTCGGCGGTCATGTCGAATCCGTAGTGGACGTTCTCGATGTAGCCCGCGTCCGCGCCCTGCAGGGTTATGTTGGCGGGTTTGCCGGAGGCGCCGTCCTGCTTCGCGCCGAAGGGCAGCGTGGAGATGGAGCCGACGGCGGCGAAGTCGTCGGGGTCCACACCCTTCGCGTCTTCGAGGGCGGCGTCCATGTCAGCGATGGGGTTGGCGTAGCCGGCTATTGCTCGCACCTCGAAGCCGCCGGAGAAGCGGTTCGGGTCCTCCCACGTGCCCTCCATGCCCTTGGTGATGAAGCTCATTACTACGATGGTAAAGACGACGAGGGAGAACATGGCAAGCGTCATGCCCGTGCGAACGCGGCTCTGCATCGGGTACTTGACGGCCGTTTTGAGAACAGGCGGCAAGCCCTTGATGCGTCCGAAGACGGCCACGATTCCGGCTAGCAGGATGTCGGCGTTGTAGATGAGGACCCAGACGGCGCCGATCACGATCATGATCCCGGGGGTGAAGAACATGTCCGGGCCCTGCGACATGCCGTCCGGCATGATCCCATCGAAGAACGATGCGGGCAAAAGCCACCCTACGAGGAGCCCGGCTCCCGCTACCGTGAAAGCCACCCGGTCGGGTACACGAAGACGACGCGCGATCAGAGCAAACCCGACGATGACGAGCGAGATGCCGAGCATGAACAGGGTCATGTTCTCGATCCGGAAGCCCTGCCAGACAATGAGCGCGCCAGCGATAGGCGTGGCAACGGCGACGATCCAGCCCTTGACGCTGCCGCGCCTGCTCTCCGGCTCGGGGATATCGCGGATGGCGCGGATGATGTTCAGGCGGCTCACGCGCCAGGAGGCGATCAGGACGATGAGGAACGTCAGCACCATGCCCATCATGAAGGCCATGGCCACGCTCTTGGGCTCGAAGGCAAAGGCGATGTTGAACTCTCCGCCGAGGTCGAAGGCGTCGAAGGTCCCTACGGCAGCCGCGATCACCTTGACCATCGCCCACCCAACCCCGACACCGAGCACGCTGCCGACCGCCGAAGCAATGAGAGCATAAAGTGCGCCCTCGTAGGCGAACATGCGGACGAGATGCCCTCTTTGCATCCCGACGCCGCGGGCGATGCCGAGCTCGCGCTTGCGCTCGGCGGCGAGCATCACGAAGATCAGGAATATGAGGAGGATGCCCGCGGCTATCGAGAACTGCCCGAGGAGCAGGAAGATGCTCGCGAACATCGATCCGCTATCGTCGGCCATCTCGATGGCGTCCTTCTTCACCGGCTCGGCCTTGAGACTGTTTTCTTCCAGAAGCGGTTTGATCGCGGAGACGGTCGCATCGGTGTGCGCGTCGCCCTCGACCCCAGGTCCCGCGTGGGTGATGATTATGTTGTTGACCTTGCCCTCGTTGCCCGTGATTTCCTGCAACTCTGGAAGCGGCAAGAGTAGCGAGATTTCGCCCGCCGGGGTTGCTCCCTTCTCGTAGACTCCGGCGACCTCGATCCCGACGGGCCGACTCCCGAGATACGCCTCGACCTTATCGCCAGTTCCGACATCGAGGTTCTTTGCAAGCTCGGCGCTGATATACGCTTCGTTGGGCGCGAGATCGCTGACGGAGAGCGTCTTGCCCGCCGTGGTCGTCGGGTGGTCGAAGGCGTTCATGGACTCTCCATCCACGCCAAGGATGTCGGTCCGCGCCTCGCTGAGGCCGGTCTTTGATGAGACCACCGATGCGCTCTCGGCGGCCAGCGGGGCCACGCCCGCGACTTCCCCGTCATCGGAGAGCCGGTCCCGCGCTTCGTCCGCGAGGCCCGCGTCGAAGTAGGCGTCCGGGCTGGTGGGGACGTTGCCCATCTGCATGGCGTTCTGAGACGGAGCGTCGGATTTCACCTGCACGTCAACCTCGCCGAGGGACGCCGTCGCCATCGTTCGGAAGGAGTTGGTGAGCGTATCCCCGGTCACGAACGAGGCGGAGAAAAGCAGGGTGGCGAGCATCAGGCCCAGCACGATCAGGGCTGTCTGGGCGCGGCGGCGGGGGATGTTGCGGGCCGCCATCTTGAAGGCGACCCGGTTACGCACGGCGGAGAACGCCAGCAGCGCGGCCCCAATGCCGAAGACGGCGAGCAGGATGGTCAGTAACAGGTCGATTGGTATCCCGAACAGCTTATCCACGGCCCTACGCCACCTTTCCGTTCGTGGCGCCGCTGGCAGCGCCGGTCGGCTCGCCGTTGATCTCGTCGCTCTCGATCAGTCCGTCTCGCATCCTGATGGTGCGGTGCGCGCGCTTTGCGACCGCCGCGTCGTGAGTCACGAGCACGAACGTCTGGCCTTGCTCTTCGTTGAGGCGGACCAGGAGGTCCATGATCTCCTTGCTCGTCTCCGAGTCCAGAGCGCCGGTAGGCTCGTCGGCCCAGACTATCGCCGGC
>DASYWB010000023.1:0-4943 GCA_035936495.1 Thermomicrobiales bacterium | reverse complement strand
GCCGCTCTCCGTACGACGCGCCTACACCCCGGACGAGCTCCGCGCCATGCTGGTGGAGGCCGGGCTGGAGACGGCTGTAGTCCGCCAACGCTGGCTCTTCCGGATGGCCGCGATCTGGCAGCGTCCCGAGCCGCCGGCATGAGCGCGGCCGCAGCCCAGCCCTCCCCCATCGCCCGGATGCGTCCCACCGCCGACGTCGAGGTCGCCGTGGTCGGCGGCGGACCGGGCGGCAGCGCGACCGCCACGCTGCTGGCCGAGGCGGGCCACGATGTGGTGATCTTTGACCGCGCCAGTTTCCCCCGGCACAAAGCCTGTTCGGAATATGTCAATCCAGCCGGAGTAAGCATCCTCGAAGAGCTCGGCGTCGCGGTGGAGGTAGCCGCATTAGGGGCGCACCGGATGGAGGCGATGCTGGTCCACGCGCCAGGCGGTGACCGCTTCCTCTCTAATTTTGATGGCGTTGAACCGGGGCGGACCGCGATCGGGCTCTCCCGTTACCGCCTGGACCACCTCTTGCTCGAACGCGCGCGGGACGCGGGGGCGCGGGTGTGTGAACGCGCCCCGGTGCGCGGCGTCCTCATCGAGAACGGCGCCGTCACGGGTATCAAGGCTACGGTCAACGGGGTGCGGCAAACGATCCGCGCCCGGCTCGTCGTCGGCGCCGACGGCCATCACTCGGCGATCTCGCGGGCGTTGGGTCTGGACGCCGCACCCGCCTGGCCAAAGCGAACCGGCCTCGTCGCCCACTACCGCAATGTCCGAGGGCTCGATCGTTGGGGCGAAATGCACGTTGGCAGAGACGGTTACGGCGGCCTCGCTCCGTTGGAAGAGGGACTGACCAACGTCGCGTTCGTCACTGATACGGCAGCGGTCGCGGGCCGGGCTGGGAGTACCTCGGAGTTCTTCGAGGCGGGGCTCGCAGCGTTACCAGAAGTCGCTTGGAAGCTGGAAGGCGCTGAGCGGGTCGGCGGAGTTCGCGGCGTCGGTCCGATGGCACACCGCGCTAAACGGACCTCCGGCGATGGCTGGCTCTTGGTCGGGGACGCCGCCTATTTCCTCGATCCCTTCACCGGCGAGGGGATCTACGCCGCCCTGCGCGCGGCGCAAATGGCCGCGCCCGTCGCCAGCGCCGCGCTCCGTTCGGGCCGGGTCTCGGCCGAGGCGCTGGCTCCCTATCGCGCTGCCCGGCGCCGGGTCTTCACCGCCAAGGGTCACGTCTGCTGGATTGTCCAGGGGTTCATCCATCAGCCGCGGCTGATGGACTACGTGACGGCCCGCCTGGACGAGCGCCAGGAGCTCGGTCTGACCCTTTCTGGTGTCTTGGGAAACATGCACCCGGCGTCACGCGCGCTCTCCCCGCTCTTCTTGGCTAAGCTCCTGCGCCCTTAGCGGGTATAGTGTCTGTCTTGCCACGCGGTCAACTTACAGCTGAAACGAGGCTTACGCACCCATGCACACCGCCAACACCGTCGCCATGTACGGCGACCTCGACCGGATCGTGGAACTCGCCGCCGACGTCGAACGGTGGCCGGACATCCTCCCCCACTACCGTTGGGTGACACTGCTCGAAGGTGGCGGAGATCACAAGGTCGTCGAGATGGCGGCGCGGCGCGAGCGTATCCCGGTCAAATGGCGCGCGATCCAAGAGATCGACCGTGGCGGGGCCACGCCGGTCATCGCCTTTCATCATATTTGGGGTGTGACGAAGGGAATGGACGTTGATTGGACGTTCGATCAGCAACCTGACCACGTCAACGTCACGATCCGGCACGACTTCCGGCCGCCCTGGCCCGTCGTGGGCGGGCTCGTGGCCGAACGGATCATTGGACCGCATTTTGTGGCCTATATCGCGGGCCAGACACTTGCGACGTTCAAGGAGCTCGTCGAGCGCGAGCGAGCGACGAGCGGCGGAAAACGCATCTAACCCAGCGAACTTCAGACGCGCGGAGTTCGGCTTGAAACGGCGAGGAAACACTCAATGAGGGACCGTGCGCGCCACGTGGTGATCACCGGAATCGGCCCAATGACGCCGATCGGGAACGGCCAGGAGGGGCTCTGGGCGGGAGTGCGCCAGGGCCAGTCGGCGGTGCGGCGCATTCAACGATTCGACCCCTCCCCTTTCAACTCGCAAATAGCGGCCGAGGTGGATTTCGAGGTTCTCGACTTTTTGGACCCGAAGAAGGCCCGGCGGCTGGACCGTTTCTCCCATATCGCGCTGGCCTGCTCCCAGATGGCGATGGCCGACGCCGGGCTCAGCGTTGACTGCGCCCGCCGCGCCGGCATGGGCATCTACACCGGATCGGCCCTGGGCGGTGTCGCCTTCGCCGAGGAGCAGCATAGCGAGTTCGTGCGGGGTGGTCTCCGGGCGGTCAGCCCCATGGTCGCGCTCTCCGTCTTCGGTGGGGCGTCGGCGTCGAACGTCGCCATCGAATTCGGACTGACTGGGCCTTCGGTCGCTAACGCCAACTCCTGCGCCTCGGGCGTGATCGCTATTGGTGAGGCGGCCCGCTTGATCCGAGACGGCCGTGTCGACGCCATGCTCGCCGGCGGCATCGAGGCACCGCTCGCGCCGCTGACCTTCGGGGCGTTCGCGCTCATCCGTGTCCTCAGCTCTCGCAATGATGATCCCGGCACGGCTAGCCGCCCATTCGACCGCGACCGGGATGGCTTCGTGATGGCCGAGGGAGGGACGATGCTCGTGCTCGAGGATGAAGAGCATGCCCGCGCACGCGGCGCGACGATCTACGCCCGGCTTCACGGCTACGCCACGACCAACGACGCCCACCACATGACGGCACCGCGGCCTGACGGCATTCAAGCCGCGCGGGCGATTACGGAGACGCTTCGCGACGCCGGGGTCGAACACGACGCCATTGACTACGTCAGCGCTCACGCCTCCTCGACCGTGCTCAATGACTCAACCGAATGCAAAGCGATCCGCCTGGCGCTCGGTGACCACGCGGACCATGTTGCGGTCAGCGGCACGAAGGGTCTCCATGGCCACGCCCTCGGCGCGACGGGCGCCATCGAAACGGCCATCGCGGCGATGGCTCTGCACTACGGCCACCTGCCCGGCACCGCCAATCTCCAGGAGCCAGACCCGGCGTGCGATCTCGACCTGGTTCCGCCCGGCGGCCGTGACGTATCAGCAAGGTACGTCCTGAAGACCTCGTTCGGCTTCGGCGGTATCAACGCCTGCCTCGTCCTCGGTGCTTATACGGACTCCAGATGAAGGCTCGGTGTACGCCTGCGAGTGGCCACCTCTGAACGCGGCGACCCCAACCCTCCCCTAAGTTCGGGAGCGCGACTCTCACGAACGATCGTAGCTCACGCACTGCATCGGTATTCACCCGAAGTCCGTATCACTCAACCGGGCCTCATCTCATCGCCCGGCCGCGGATCCACCCGTTTCGGGAAGGAAACATCGCCCGGTTCGTAGGCGAAGGGCGCACCGTGCCTGGTCCCGGACCACACCAAAACGCCTCTCTCAAAACCAGGGAATCGATGCTGCTGGTTGGTTACGACGTCCACGGCGCGACGCTGCTGAATCCCTCCATCTCCCTCACGACGACAACCCCCGGAGCGAGAACGCTCCGGGGGTTGTCTCACTCAATCAGAATCAGAACAAACCACTCAGCAGCAGATTGAGGAGGATCGTGGCGATAATTGAGACGATCACCGAGACGATCAGACAGCCAGGCGAGCAACCCAACACCTGAACTCGGCCCCCCGCGAATTCGCGCGGCCGAAACAGTGGTCGCATGCTGGTGCCTCCTCAACCGCCCGGGTTAGCGGCGCGGCCCAACTGGGGGCTCGACGACTGGGCGCTCAACGGTGCGTACGTCGCCGTCTGGGCGCTTCAGCAGACCAGCCAGACCGAGCAGCCCCAGCAGGCCCAACAGGCCCCAGTCATCGAAGCCCCCGTCCGCAGCCACGTCGTCCTCAGCCGAATCGTCGTCCACTTGCGCCGCGGCAGGCGCTCTCAGTATCGCGTCGTCTTGGGCCGCCACTGGCGAGGCGGTCAACAAGCCGAGCGCCAACACCAGGGCAACCGCCCCTGTCCGGAATGCCGTCATGCTCTTTGTCTCCAACATCTTCATGCTTTTTCTCTCGTTACTGAATACTGAACATCGAAGGGTCGATATTCGTGCCGTCATGGCTCAATCCCTACCGTCTCCGAATGGCACGCCCGCGTCGTCCTCACGCAGCGGAGAACCTCGACAGGACCGCCCGTGGCGACCCGCCCTGGGCCAGATCTTCGGGAAGAGAAGCCGATACGTCGCCTCCTTTCCTGCCGCTCTTCCGGGCTCCTCGCTCACCCTCTGTGATCCGCGTCATCGACGTCTCGTCGCCCGACTCAGCGTGGTCACCACGATTGCGATGCAATTCCGGTGGGATCTGGTTCTCCCATCCCACCTCGGAGGCCACGAGAACCGTAGCCCCATCCACGCCATGGACCTGATTAGGACCACACAGGGGTAAGCCATTGGAGATTGCGGGAAGCACTCCGATAGTCGGTGCGCGTGTTCCGCGAGCCCCTCGGCGCTTTCCGAGTCTGACAGCCCCAACTCGGTGCCTCCTGGCATATCGCAGGGCGCGTACCATCATCCGTTGCTCTCCGAGTAAACGCTTTGATTAAGTGAAGTAGATATTCCAAGGAGCCGACACCAGGAGGGATTTCCACGGATGACCTCAGCCGCTGCCAGTGCTCCAACCGTATGAACGTCTCAGTTCCTCCGGCCTCGCGGGAGGCCTCCCCGATCCCTTCTCGGCGCGGGCGCGGCTCCATCCGGCCCAGTGACGCGCCGGCCTCCTTGCGAGGTTGTGGTCACGGGCCACCGCTGCACCCTGCGCGCCGAACGGGACATGGTAGGATGGTGGAGTCCGTGCAGCGGGCAGATCTATTGGTTATCCACGACCCGGCCTCGTCGCGGCGAGATTCC
>DASYWB010000022.1:0-9413 GCA_035936495.1 Thermomicrobiales bacterium | reverse complement strand
AACCAGGGTGGTACCGCGTGGAGGCCCCTCGTCCCTGGCGAGGGGCTAGTTGTTTTTCGGTTTTCCACGGTGAGCATGAGGGCTTTCAGACCATGACGACGACCACCGTACTTGATGACTTGCAGGATCGGGCGATCTCCGCGCTCGCCGCCGTACGCGACCTGGCAACCGCCGCCGAATGGGAGCGGGAATACCTCGGAGGTCGCAGCCAGCTCACCGCCTTCCTCAAGACATTGGGAACGCTCGACCCCGCTCAGCGCCCCGTGGCGGGCCGTCGCGCCAACGAGATCAAGCAGCATCTGGCTTCCGCCTACGAGCGAAGGCGATCAGAGCTCGAGGCGACTGAGCTCACCCGCCGGCTCGTCGAGGATGCGGTGGACGTGACGCTGCCGGGGCGCCAGCCCGTCATCGGCGCGGTTCATCCGGTCACCCGGATGATCGCTGAGCTGAGTGAGATCTTCGCCCTGATGGGTTTTCAGGCGGTCTTCGGGCCGGAGGTCGAGACGGGACGGTACAACTTCGATCTGCTCAACATCCCCTCGGATCATCCCGCCCGCGACGTCTGGGACACGATCATCGTCGATACTGACGGGCCCGAGATTGTCCTCCGCACCCACACGTCGCCCATGCAGGCGCGGATCATGGAAATGAGCGAGCCGCCAGTCCGCGTGGTCGTCCCGGGTCGCTGCTATCGCTACGAGGCGCAGGACGCTTCCCACGAGTGGATGTTCCACCAACTCGAGGGCCTGGCGGTGGATGAGCAGATCACCATGGCGGATCTGAAGGGCGTCCTCGCTGAACTGGCGCGTCAGCTCTTTGGTCCCGAGCGCCGGATCCGCTTCCGCTGCGACTTCTTTCCGTTCGTCGAGCCGGGGGTCGAATTTGCCGTGGACTGCGCGATCTGCGGTGGCAAAGGCTGCCGCGTGTGCAAGCATTCGGGCTGGCTGGAGATGGGAGGCGCGGGGATGGTTCACCCCCATGTCTTGCGTGGTGTTGGCTACGATCCGGAGCGCTATACGGGCTTCGCCTTCGGCCTCGGGATCGAACGGATGATCATGATGAAAGAGGGTGTCGACGACGTGCGCGCCTTCGCTGGCGGGGACCTGCGCTTCTTGCGCCAGTTCGCGCGGGTCCCGCTCTGATGCCTCCGCGGACCTCGCTCGTCTCGGTTCACCCCACGCTAAGGAGCAACCACGTATGAAGGTGCCATTACGCTGGCTTGAAGACTTCGTTACCGTCGATCTCACGCCAGAAGAGCTTGCCCACCGGCTCACGATGGCGGGACTTGAGGCGGAGAGGATCGAGTTCACCGGCGCTGATTGGGATAACGTGTTCGTTGGCTCTGTCGCGGGCGTTGATCCACATCCTGGTGCGGATCGGCTGGTACTCGCGGAAGTTCACGCCGATGACCATCACCTAACGGTCGTCACCGGGGCACCAAACATTGCGGCAGGTCAGAAGGTCGCGGTCGCCTTAGCCGGCGCGCGGCTCCGGGATGGCTATGCCGATGTGCCGAAGCTCAAGACGCTGAAGCCGGGAGCCATCCGGGGTGTGCGCTCCGAAGGGATGGTCTGCTCGGAGAAGGAGCTTGGGCTCTCCGACGAGCACGAGGGCATTCTGATCCTCGATCCCGATGCGCCCGAGGGCGCGCCCCTCCGCGACTGGCTCGGTGACGCCGTCATCGAATTCGAGATAACCCCGAACCTCGTTCATGCCTTCTCGATCATGGGCATCGCGCGGGAAGTGGCCGCATTGACGAGACAATCGATACGTTCTCCCGAGACCGCCGATCTGGCCAGCATGCCGGCCGCCGATTCATTGGTCACGATCGAGGCTGACGACCTGTGCTCGCGCTATCTCGGCGTCGTCCTCGACGGCATCGAGGTCGGCCCCTCCCCGGCCTGGCTCGTACGGCGACTTCAGGCGGCGGGAGTTCGCTCGATCAATAACGTGGTCGACGTCACGAACTACGTGATGCTGGAGATCGGCCAACCGCTTCACGCCTTCGACCTCGATCGCCTCCACGGCCATCGCGTCATCGTCGGCCGCGCCGAACCGGGTGAGCGGATGGAGACGCTCGACCACCAGGAACGAAGCCTCACGCCCGACATGCTCCTCATCCGCGACGCCGACCGGCCGGTCGCTATCGCGGGCGTCATGGGCGGCATCGAGAGTGAGGTCGATGACAACACCACGCATCTGCTGCTCGAATCCGCGACCTTCGACATGCTCTCAGTTCGACACACGGCCCGCGATCTCAAGCTCCGCACCGACGCCTCGGCCCGATTCGAGCGAGGGCTAGACCCCGAGCTCGTGGGGGTCGCCGCCGCGAGGGCGACGCAGCTCCTCTTGGAGGTCTGTCCCGGGAGCCGGGTAACGCATCATCAGGATGTCTATCCACATCCCGTTTCCCATCGCACCTTCTCATTCCCCTTTCCGCGCATCAAGCGGGTCCTGGGCATCCCGATCGACGCGAACACCGTTTGCGACGTCCTCACCAGGCTCGGATTTGAGGTGACCCTTTCAGGCTCAGCAGAAGATCATCGCCTTACCGTCACCGTCCCGACCTACCGGCCCGATGTCACGCTCGCTGAGGACGTGATCGAGGAGGTCGCGCGGATTGTCGGATACGACGCGCTCCCCGAAACACTTCCAACCGGCCGCTTGCCTCACGTCAAGCGCGATCCGCTCTATCGACTTCAGACGGATATCCGGGACGTCTTAGCCGCCGCCGGGTGCTACGAGGTGATCACCTATGTGACGCAAAGCGATTTGGACCTGACGCTCCTGACGAGCGGACGGGGGCCGGAGGACGCCGGGGTCGGCTTCCTGCACAGGAGGGCCGTATCGTCGCTTGTGCGCCTGGTCAATCCCCTCCAGAGCGACGCGAATATGTTGCGGCCAACGCTGCTCCCCTCGCTCCTCAAAGTCGCGGTCGAGAATCGCAAGCATACTGAGAGCGTCCGGCTCTTCGAGGTTGCCAGGGTCTATCTGCCCACATCCCGCAATGCATTGCCGGAGGAACCCGCGACACTCGGCCTCGTGATGACCGGGAAACGGGAGCCCTTGAACCGCTTCGGCGATCGCGGAGAGATCGATTATTGGGACGTGAAGGGCACGCTCGAAGCGCTATTTGAATCACTCGGCGTCACCGCCGGTTTCGCCGCCGTCACCGACAACGACACACTGCACCCGGGGCGGTCAGCGACTGCCACGGCCCAGGACCGGATAGTCGGACTCGTTGGTGAGCTCAGACCAGACGTGGCAAGGCAATGGGGATTCGGAGATGACCGCGTCGCCGTCGCCGAGATCAATGTGCAGGAGCTGCTTTCAGCGGTCACCAAGGATGAGGGACCCATCACCGCTCCGCGGTTCCTCCCGGTCGAACAGGACTTTGCAATCGTGGTCGATGCCGCCATGCCAGCGGCACGGGTCGCTGATGCCCTGCGAACGGCCGCCGGGCCATTGGCGACATCAATGACCCTCTTCGATGTGTACGAAGGCGCACAACTCGGCGAGAACAAGAAGAGCCTCGCGTTCCGAGTGAGTTTCACCGCGCCCGATCGGGCGCTGACCGACGCTGAGCTGAACAAGACGAGAGGTCGAATCGAGAACGTATTGAAGCAACAGGTCGGTGGGACACTCCGAGCCTGAGTGCATCGCCCAGGAGGACGACTATGCCCGCCGCGCCAGCCAGAACCACGGGGCTGCCCATTGTCACCGACGTCGAAGAGGTTCGCCGCCGGTTGACACGGCGACGGGGGTTCGAGGAATCGCCGCTCTCGCCGCGCCTGCGGGCAAGCATTGCCGGCATCTTCGGGGAAGAGCTTTCCGCGCGGGAGGTGGTTGACCGGATCTTGCGCGATGTCCGTGCCGACGGTGATCAAGCCGTCGAGCACTACACTCGGCTCATTGACGGCGGCACTCGTAGCTCGATGGACGTCCCGCGGGCGGAATGGCGACACGCTTTTGAGTCGCTTGATTCGCCCCTGCAGGAGGCACTGCGTATCGCGGCGGACCAGATCGAGCGATTCCATCGCCATCAGGTCCGCACGTCGTGGCTCGAATGGTCAGAGGAGGGCGGCCTTGGCCAGCTCGTCCGCCCGCTTGACCGCATTGGTATCTACACGCCCGGCGGAACTGCGGCTTATCCGTCGACCTTGCTGATGACGGCCGTTCCCGCCCGCGTCGCGGGAGTCGAGCACATCACGGTCTGCGCACCGCCGGCCGGGGGCCAGATCGCTCCGGCGATCTTGGCCGCGGCTCATGTCGCCGGGCTCGACAAGGTCTTCCAGGTCGGCGGCGCCCAGGCCATCGCGGCGATGGCCTTCGGGACGGAGACGATCCCGCACGTCGACAAGATTTTTGGGCCAGGCAACATCTTTGTGACGCTGGCGAAACGCGCGGTTTACGGGGTGGTCGGCATCGACACCCTCGCTGGACCGACCGAGACGTTACTGATCGCGGACGAATCCGCGGACCCCGTGCTGCTGGCGGCCGATCTTCTCGCCCAGGCGGAACATGACGCCATGGCTAGCGCGATCCTGCTCACGACGGACCGGAGGGTCGCTGAGCGAACCATCGAAGAGGTCAACGCTCAACTCCCGAGACTCGAACGACATGAGATAGCGGGCGAATCACTCTCGACCCAAGGCCTGGTGGCGATTGTGCCCAACGTGGAACTGGCGATCGAGCTGGCGAACCTCTACGCTCCCGAACACCTCTGCCTGCTGCTGGCGGACCCTTGGGCGGTGATGCCCCTGATTCGGCATGCGGGTGGCGTCTTCATCGGGGAGCACAGCCCGGAGGCGCTGGGCGATTACGCCGCAGGGCCGAGCCACGTCATGCCCACCGCCGGTTCGGCACGTTTTTCGTCACCGATCCATGTCGCCGATTTCACGAAGGTCATCAGCGTCGCCGCGGCGAACCCCCGCGCCCTTGAACGCCTGGGTCCCGCGACCATCCAGCTGGCCCGGGCTGAAGGACTGACCGGTCACGCGAGGGCAATCGAGTGCCGGCTGCAAAAATCGAAGGGAGCGGGCGGGTCAAATAGCTGAAGCAGGCGCGGCGACGGCCGAGAATCCGTCAAACTTCGGCCAATTGGCGTAACGCGGCGACGACGCGCGCCTCCACGCTCTCCTCCTGATGCTCGCCGGTGCTCGCCATCGCCTCGCGAGCCTCGGCATTGGTGTAACCGAGTGAACGCAGCGCCGCGAGCACGTCGGCATCACCCGGGCGCGCGGCCACCCTCGTAGGTGTGAAGCCCGCTTCCGGCAACTTGCCGCGCAAGTCGAGAATGAGGCGCGAGGCGGTTCGCTTGCCGACGCCGGGGACGGAGCTGAGTAGCTCAACGTTCTCCGAGATGATCGCCGCCTGTAGCTGATCGGGGGGGATCCGGGAAAGGATGGCGCACGCGAGCCGCGGTCCAACCCCCGAGACACCGAGGAGGGTCTCGAATAGCACGAGCTCGTCGCTCGAAGCAAACCCGTAGAGGGCGAGCTGGTCCTCCCGCACGAAGAGATGTGTATAGAGCCGGAGCGCCGCTCCGACCTCTCCCGCGATGTCGAGCGTCGTCGTCGTCGTGCCGACCCGATAGATGACGCCCCCGACATCGACCAAGAGAGCATCGGGTAGCTTCGAGACGATCTGACCACGCAACCCGGCGATCATGTCGTCGCCCCCGCTGCCAATAGACTATTGCCGACGATAGGAGGCAACCTATAAACTCGCGACGCGGTTCCGCCCATCGCCGCGCGGCGCTCAGCTTCCCCCATCGGGATCTGGTCAACTCGCGCCCGAAACCGGTTCTGCCTGAGCACAGGATAGTCGCTCGCGAACATGACCCGATCGGGGCCGACGAGATCGAGAACGGTCCTGAAGACATCGAACCGGTACAGGTAGGTAGAAGCCGCGGAATCGTAGACAACGTTACGCGCGAGAGCGGCGACCTCCGGCATGAGCTCATAGAAGGGGAGCCCTCCGCCCCAATGAGCGGCCACGAGCCGCTGCTCGGGAAAGGCGGAGAGCATCGCCAGAACCCGGTCCGGGGTCGCCGTCCCTTTTCCCGGATACGCGTGGCCCACGGGCTCGGACGCATGCATCATGATTGGCCGGTCGTGGGCAACGCACGCCTCGACGACTCCGGCAAGAGATGCGCGGTCGCGAAGATCGAAGCCCTGGGCATCGGCATTGAGCTCACCCACTCCTACCGCGCCAGCGGCAAACGAACGAGCCGTTTCTCCGGGAGCTTCGGCTGTCACTGGAGAGACCGCGGCGAGCCAGGCAAGCCGGCCACCGCTTTGACTCGCAACCTCCGCGAAATAATCGTTTTGATCGCGACAGATTCCCGCGTCTCGCCAAGGGAAGCCACAGAGCACGGCCTGATCGATTCCCGCGTGATCCATGCTCCCCAGGAGGTCGTCGGCCGTGGCGAGCAGCGAGCGCGGATTCTCGTAGAGCTGTCCGAACCAGAGGTCGCGCTTGAGAAAACCATCGCGCGCGGCCATGATGTCGGGGCTGAAGGCGTGGGTATGCGCATCAACAATGGCGATGGTCCGCGTCCTGGACTCCGATAACGGCTTCACAATATCGGATCACCAGGCAGGTCAGAGCAACATCAGCGCCGCCACCACGATGGCGACGAAGAAGAGCACGCCAACCAATACGACCAGGATGACGACTTGCGAGCTACGGCGCTCGTCGACCGTCACCAGCTCACGATCTCGCGCCGCGACGGTCTTGGCGGCTTCCACATGCACGACGACCGCCGACACATTGTCGGTGGTTCCCCGTTCAAGCGCAACGCCGACCAGCGCGGCCGCCGCCTCCTCTGGTGAGCGGGTCGCCAGGAACGTCACGAAGTCCTCCTCACTGACGACATCATAAAAGCCATCGCTGCAGAGGAGCAGGCGGTCTTCCGCCAGCAGGACCAGCTCGAAGATGTCAGGCAACTTCGAGTCGAGCTTCGGTCGATGGCCGAGAGCGTGCATCAAGATATTGCGATTCGGGCTCTTCTTGGCTTCGTCGGCGCTGAGGGTTCCCTGAGACATCTGCTCACCGACAAGCGAGTGGTCACGGGTGATCTGGTTGAGTTGATTCGCCCGGGAAAGATAGGCCCGGCTGTCCCCAACATTGGCGATAGCCAGGTACTTGCCGCGGATGACCGCCGCGACGAGCGTGGTACCCATCGTCGCGGCGGCATCCACCCCTTGGCTATCCTGGTGGATGACCTCGTTGGCTCGCCGAAAGGCTTGTTTCAACAGGAGCGCCGTATCCGCGCCAGGGTCCTCTTGAACGACCCGCGCGATCGTCTCGATCGCGAGCCTGCTGGCTACTTCCCCACGCTGATGGCCGCCCATGCCATCCGCGACCGCGACGAGATAGCCCGCGTCGAGCCTCGACACACCGTCACCGGACGGTGGCAGTTCCATGACCAATACCGCGTCCTCATTCTCGGGACGCCCCCCGGCGGCCGTCGACGAGCCGGCGGTAATGACCAACTCATCCATAATCGCCGGACTTGATTGTTCCTGAATAACCATGCGGAACCCTGACGGTGGCGCGTTGAGAGCGGTAGTCGCGACGACGGCAACCGATACTAGCACGGCCGGCCGCTCATCGAAAAGAACGGGCGTTCCGATACCGTTCGGTCAGAAGGCCCGTATCACCGCTCGATGCTAAACTGCAGGCGCTCGTGTTTGACTCGACCGCGGGGGTGTTCAGTGTCAATGACCGGGAACACGGTCCGCTGGCTTGTCCTCATGCCAATCGTCTCTCTGCTGCTCGCCGCCTGCGGTGGAGAGGATGATGAGGTTAACATGAGTGCGGCAGCTACCGCGACCGCCGGCGCCGCCCTCACGGCTCAGCAGATCTTGGCGCTCGCCAGCGATCGTCTAGATGCGACGGAGACGGTGCATTTTGGTCTTGACATCGATGGGCGCACGTTCATTGACGAAGATGACACGATACAGATTCTCAGCGCCGAGGGTAATCTCAAGCGGCCCGATAGGGTCCAGGCATCGTTCGCGGCCAACCTTCTCGCCCGGGCAAACGTCACCATCCGCATCATCACGGTAGGCGCGGTCACATGGTGGACCGATCTGGTGAGCGGGGAGTGGACCTTGGCGCCGCCGGAGATCGGCTATGACGCGTCGATCCTCTTCGATCATGAGATCGGGTTGGCGCCTGTCCTCCGTACCTTTAGCGATGCGCGGCGGGTCCCGGACGAAGAGATCGACGGGATACCGGCATTCAGCGTTGCCGGGAGCATGCCCCGTGAACGAATCGACGCGATAACCGCCGGTACGCTCAGCGGGGATCAGGTGGATGTACAAGTATGGATAGAGCGAGCCACCGGCAACATCCTCAGGGTCGTTGTCCGCGAATCGGAAGACGTCCCCGAGGCCGAACGCGCGACCTGGACGCTCAACATCTCGCGCCATGATGAACCGGTCACCATTGAGCCACCCATCTGATCGGCCCCGGTCCGGTCCGGACGCACCAGCGCGAGGAGCGTTCGCGATCGTCCTCGCGGCGGTGTTCCTGGGGGCGGTCGACCTGACGGTCATTGCCAGCCTGCTTCCCCGGATGATCGTCGATCTTGGTCTCAATACCGCGGACGTTGACCGGCATATCTGGATCGTCAACGCCTATCTCATCGCGTATCTCGTCAGCATCCCGATCGTGGGGCGACTCTCGGACCGCGTCGGCCGATCAGCGGCCCTCCAGATGTCGCTCAGCGTGTTCGTGCTCGGGTCAATATTGTGCGCAATGGCTGACAGCCTCGCCGGATTGATCATTGCCCGCGCGATCCAAGGTGCCGGAGGCGGCGCTCTGCTGCCCCTGGCGATGGCACTGGTCGGGGATGTGATGTCGCCCCGTCAACGGACCGCCTCCCTCGGGCTGGTCGCCGCTGCGGATACCGTCGGTTGGGCGACCGGACCGATTTGGGGGGCACTCATCGTCGCGCTCCCCGTCGCGGGTGACCAGCCGTGGCGCCTAGCGTTCTGGATCAACGTACCGCTTGGGCTCCTCGCTATCGTTGGCGTCCGCTTGTTCCTCCCGCGCGGTGGGATGGTTGCCGGCGTCACCGGTGGCGGGATCGATCTCCTCGGAACCTTGTTGGTCGCAACCGGCTTGACGCTCGTGAGTCTCGCCTTGTCGTCCGGCGGCGAGATCGGTGGGGCACTGGACGGCGGTACGCGGGCGTTTGGCGGCAGCCCAAATCCATTCGCCGATTACCTCGTTCCCCTGCTCTCGGGCGCGGTCGTCGCGCTGGCCTTACTCCTGTGGTGGGAGGGCCGCGTGCGTGACCCGGTCGTCCCTCTGCATTTGTTTCGGATGCCAGCATTTGCCGGGTCAATGGCGGCTAATTTCATCGTCGGCGTCACGATCGTCGTCGCGATGGTCAATGT
>DASYWB010000021.1:0-6122 GCA_035936495.1 Thermomicrobiales bacterium | reverse complement strand
ATCTGGAGGAGGCTGCTCAAACACTCGGTTGCACGCCGCTGACGGCGTTCGTCCGCGTCGTCCTGCCGCTGGCGTTGCCCGGCCTCGCGGCGGCGGCAATCTTCACCTTCGTCCTCTCCTGGAACGAAGTCTTCGCCGCGGTCATCCTCACCGTCCGCGAGCGAACGCTCCCTGCCCTTGTGCTCAGCTCGCTCAATGCCTCACCCGCGCCGTTCCGCTTCGCCGCCGGCTTCGCCATGCTCGTCCCCTCCCTCATCATCATCTTCATCATCCGCCGCTATCTGCTGGGGCTGTGGGGACGGGTGTCACGGTAGAGCGGCAGGGGGCAGACGGCAGGGAGCAGGAGTGTAGCGAGCGGCGTGGAGGGCAGATGATGCCGGAGAGGCGGAGCTACTTTGATCTCATCGCTTGGCAGAAGGCGATGGAACTCGTCGCCGAGATCTATCGTGTCACGAAGAACTGGCCCAAAGAGGAGGCATTCGGGCTAACGTCACAGTTGCGAAGAGCCGCGGTGTCCATCCCTTCCAACGTCGCCGAAGGACATGGCCGGACGGGTCCCAAGGAGTTTGTTCACCATCTCTCTATTGCCCACGGCTCGCTGTGCGAAGCGGAAACCCAACTCCTGATTGCCAGACAGCTGGAGTATATCGACGACGCCGTACTCGAACGATTGCTGCAACAAACGTCTGAGGTCGGGCGGCTCACCCAAGGCCTGATCCGCAGCCTTCGCTGAACCGTCCTGCCGCCTGCCCCCTGCCGCTCTAGGAGGATACCTTGGCCGACATCCACCTCGAATCCGTGACGAAGATCTTCGACAAGAAAGTCCGGGCGGTCGACCGGGTTGATCTGACTATTTCCGATCAGGAGTTCATCGTCCTCCTTGGTCCGTCCGGCTGTGGGAAGACCACGCTGATGCGGATGATCGCCGGGTTGGAATATCCGGATGGAGGGCGCGTCCTGATCGGGGGCCGGGACGTGACGGACCTCCCGCCCCGGAAGCGCCCGATCGCGATGGTCTTCCAGAGTTACGCGGTCTTCCCGCACCTGACCGTCGCCGAGAACATCGGCTTCGGGCTGCGGGTGCGCCACACGGCGAAGTCCGAAATTCAGCGGCGCGTCAAAGACGTTGCCGAGCTGGTGCAGATCGGGCCATACCTGGACCGTTATCCGGTGCAGCTCTCGGGCGGGCAGCGGCAGCGTGTCGCGGTCGCGCGGGCCGTCGTCATGGAGCCGGAGGTCCTGCTCATGGACGAGCCGCTCTCCAACCTGGATGCGCTGCTCCGTCTCACGTTCCGGGCCGAACTCAAGCGGCTCGTGGCCGAGCTGAAGACGACCACCATCTACGTCACTCACGATCAGGTCGAGGCCCTGAGCCTGGGTGATCGGATTGCGGTCATGCAGGAAGGACGCATCATCCAGGTCGACGCGCCGATGGCGGTCTATGACCGGCCCGTCAACCAGTTCGTCGGGAGCTTCATTGGTAACCCGCCGATGAACTTCCTCCACGGCCGGCTGCAAAGCGAGGGAGGTGGTAGCCGGGTACTCGTCGGTGACTATCATCTTGCCGCGCCGGATGCGGTTCGCCGGCAGCATGGTGACGAGGTCCTGGTCGGGATCCGCGCGGAGAATGTCGTGGCGTCTGAGACGATCGTGCCGGACGCGATCGAGGCCCAAACCGAGGTGGTTGAGCCGTTGGGATCCCAGCTCTTGGTCACGGCCCTGGTCGGCGACCAAAGGATCAAACTGCTGACCCACCCCGACTTTCCGGCACGCGCCAACTGCCCTATCTGGATTCGTCCAGAACCGGATAAGCTCCGCTGGTTCGATATCGAGTCCCATCAGGAGATCGCCACCGCATGACCGCTGATCTGGATCTGGCGGCTGCCGCGACCGCCGTCCTCCGGGCTAACGACCTTGGCGCCTGGACCAGAGCCGCACCCCGCCTCTATCCCCACCAATGGAGCTGGGATAGCGCCTTCATCGCCATCGGGCTCGCTCATCTGGATACCCGCCGGGCGGCCAACGAGCTGCGCTCGCTCTTCGCGGCGCAATGGGCAACCGGGATGATTCCACATATCGTCTTCAATCCGAATGTCCTCCCCGGCACCTACTTTCCCGATGCCGGACGGTGGGATTGCGCTGGGCTGTCCCGTGCAGCGCCATCTCAACCAGTCCACACGAGTGGCTTGTGCCAACCACCGGTCCACGCGATCGCCGCCCGGCGGATTTGGCAGACCGCATGCATCGGCGATGAGGCCGAGCGCAAGGACGCTACCTCGTTCCCAGAGGAGGCCTGCCCTCGACTGCTGGCCTGGCATCGCTTCCTCCTCACCGCCCGTGATCCGGAAGCGTCGGGGCTGGTAACGATTCTGCACCCCTGGGACAGCGGCATGGACAACTCGCCCCGCTGGGACGATGCACTGGCGGCGGTCGAGGTTGGCGTGGTTCCGCCCTACGTTCGCGCCGATCTCACCCATGTGGCCGACCCCTCCCAGCGGGCCCACGATGGCCGAATACGACCGTTATCTCTGGCTTGTCGAGGTGCTGAAACAGCAAGGGTACGACCAAGGGATCGCCGCACGAACGCATCCTTTTCGACTCAAAGATGTCTTCTTCAGCGCCATCCTCGTCACCGCGAACGAAGCGCTCATGGAGATTGCTGGCATTGTGGGCGCGCCGCGATCAGAGCGGGAAGCGATCGACACCTGGACCGAGCATGGGCGCGAGGCACTTGCGAACCGGTGGGATCATGAGTTTGGGCTCTGTCTGGAGCTCGATCTCCGGACGGGGGAGCCAGTGCGCGTGCGGACGGTTGCCGGCGTCGCGCCGCTCGTCGCCGGTGGCCTCTCCGCGGAACGCTTGCGCGCGTTGCTCGAAACGCTCGACTCGGCTGCCTTTACCAGGCACCCGGATCTCCGCTGGCCGGTCCCGCCGAGTACGAGCCCGGAGAGCCCAGCGTTCGACCCACGGCGCTACTGGCGCGGCCCCACCTGGCTGGTCATCACTTGGTTGCTCTGGTGGGCGCTGGATCGAGCCGGCGAGCATGACCGCGCTCGGCAACTCCGCCACGCCGGCCTGGATCAAATCACCACTGTCGGTTTCGCCGAATACATCGAGCCGTTCACCGGCGAGCCACTCGGCTCTCTCGACCAATCCTGGACAGCCGCCGTGGCACTTGATTGGCTGGCTTCGGATTTAGACGAAGGTCGGGAGTCGGAAGGCGAAAAGACTTAGGTGGCGAGGTGGCGAGGTGGCGAGGTGGCGAGGAAGGATTGTCGAACTCCCCGTGCTAAGCGTCTTCGTCCCCCTGACCGTGCGGCATCTTTCGTCTTTTGCCTTTCGACTTCCGACTCCTGAAAGGAGCCTCTCATGATGATGAAGCCGCTCTGGTGGCAGTGTGGGGTGATCTACCAGATCTATCCCCGCTCATTTCAGGATACTGACGGCGATGGTGTCGGCGACCTGAACGGCATCACCCGCCGTCTTGACTATCTCCAGTGGCTTGGTGTCGACGCGGTCTGGATATCGCCGATCTTCCCCTCACCGATGGCCGACTTCGGCTACGACGTCTCTGACTACACCGGCATCCACCCTCTATTTGGCACACTGGACGACTTCGATCATCTGGTCAATGAGGCCCATGCCCGCGATCTTCGCGTCATCCTCGACTGGGTGCCCAATCACACCTCGGACCAGCACCCTTGGTTCATCGAGGCGCGCTCCTCCCGCGATAACCCGAAGCGAGACTGGTATCTCTGGCGCGACCCGGCACCCGGCGGCGGTCCGCCCAACAACTGGCTCAGCGTCTTTGGCGGCAGTGCCTGGGAATTGGACGAAAAGACCAGCCAGTACTACTACCACGCCTTCTTGAAGGAACAACCGGACCTCAACTGGCGCAACTGGGACGTCCGGGAGGCGATGTACGACACCCTCCGCTTCTGGATGGAGCGGGGCGTCGATGGCTTTCGCGCTGACGTCATCTGGCATCTGATCAAGGACGAAGAGTACCGAGACAACCCGCCCCACCCCGGTCATTCGTCCGACGAGTGGCCTTACCGCGAGCATGTGCCGGGGCAATGGCCATACCAAGATCTGATTCCCTTCTACACGACGGACCGGCCCGAGGTCCATGAGGTGATCGCCGAGATCCGTCAGGTGCTGGATGAGTACCCCGAACGGATGATGGTCGGGGAGATCTACCTCCCGGTGGAGAAGCTCGTTGCCTACTACGGCAAGGAGCGCGCCGGGCTGCATCTGCCCTTCAACTTCGAGCTGGTCCGCATGTCATGGAACGCACGCATGATCGATCGAGTAATTGACAAGTATGAAGCCGCGTTGCCGGACGGCGCCTGGCCGAATTGGGTGTTGGGTAACCACGATAACTCGCGGATTGCCACGGACATCGGACCCGAGCAAGCCCGCGTCGCCGCGATCCTGCTCTTGACCCTCCGTGGCACGCCGACCCTCTACTATGGTGATGAGGTGGGCATGACGGACGTGGACATTCCCCCTGACCGCGTGCAGGATCCGGTCGCCAAGAACAGGTCGGATGCCGGTCCGGGTCGTGATCCGGAGCGCACGCCGATGCGTTGGGACGCCAGCGAGAAGGCAGGATTCACGGAGGGAGAGCCTTGGCTTCCTCTCGGCGACGACGTGGACACGGTGAACGTCGCCACCGAGCGTGACGATCCGTCGTCGATTTTGACGCTCTACCGGCGCCTGCTCGCTTTCCGACGGGCCGAAGCCACGCTTTCCGTCGGCGGTTACGCCCCGGTCGAAACGGAAGGGGATCTCCTTGGCTACGTGCGCACCGGCGACGATACTCGGTTCCTGGTCGCGCTCAACCTTGGTGATACCCCGGCGGCGTTGTCCTTCAATGGAGCTGGCACCGTCGAGATCGGCACCCATGCTGACCGCGAGGGGACGGAGGTCGGTTCAGAAATCGAGCTCCGTGGTGATGAGGGGCTGGTGGTGAGGTTACGGGGCTAGGTCGGTAGACCTCTCCAGCAGGCCTCCTGGTCCATACACGTCTATCAACTTCCGTCTTCCGACTACCGATTACCGGCTCACCAATTGCCGGAGGACGAAGAGCGCGTTTGCCGGCCGTTCCGCGATGCGGCGCGTGAAATAGGGGTACCACTCGGTGCCGTAGGGAACGTAGACGCGCATCCGGTAGCCGGCCTTGGCCAGGTCACGTTGGGCGTCGCGCCGAACGCCGTAGAGCATCTGGAACTCGTACTGATCCGGTCCGATCGCGTGGTCGGCGGTGTAGTGGCGGGCGGTTTGGATCAACGTGGGATCGTGTGTGGCAATCGCGGGGTAATTGCCGGCGTCCAACAACCGCAGCATCAGCTTGCGGTAGCTGTCATCGACCTCCTGCTTATCCTGGAATGCGACCGACGCCGGTTCCGCGTAGGCGCCTTTGACCAGCCGCAGTCGCGCGTCGCGGGCGATCATTCGCTCGACATCGGCCGCCGAGCGCCGTAGGTAGCTCTGGATGACGGTCCCGACATGCTGGGGGAACCGCTCGTGCAGGGCCTCGGTGATCCTGATCGTCGCCTCGGTATAGGCCGAGCCTTCCATGTCGATCCGAACGAAACCATCTACGGCCCGCGCCTGCTCTAGGATGGCAAGCATATGCTCGCGAGCCACCTCCTCCCCCAGGTCGAGGCCGAGCATCGTCAGCTTGACCGAGATGTTCGGCTCCAAGCCGGCATCCGCCATGCGCTGTAAGATGGCCGTGTAGCTCTCGATGGCCGCGCGAGCCTCTGCCAGCGTCGTCACGTTCTCGCCAAGATGGTCCAGCGTACTGGTCATCCCCTGCTCGGCGATACCACGTACAACTTCCAGGGCAGTGCCCAAGTCTTCGCCGGCGACGAACCGCCGGACAAGCCCACTCGAGAAGCCGTTGCGCCGTACCAATGATTCGATACGCTCACTCTCCGCCGCGGCCAGCAAGGGCCGGCGCAGGGCGTGAGCTACCTGATCCCGCATCGTCGGTCACTCCTGAGCCGGGTCACGATCAAGCGAGCAAGACCCGCGTCTTGCTGGTCGCGGTCCACGCCCCGCAGTATCCCACCGGCGGGCCTGATCTGCCGCTTTGGAAGGTTCCGGCTTCTGCT
>DASYWB010000020.1:0-9090 GCA_035936495.1 Thermomicrobiales bacterium | reverse complement strand
CTCGGCCGGCCGTCACGGAGCCAGGTGACCGCCACCCAACTGAGCGCCCCCATCGCCGCCGCCGTGTTGGTGACGACAAACGCGTGTGCCGCCAGGCCATTGGCAGCAAGCGCGCTGCCGGCATTGAATCCGAACCAGCCGAACCAGAGCAGTCCCGCCCCAAGTACCGTCAGCGTCAAGTTGTGTGGGTCCATCTTTGCCTGGCCGAAGCCAACGCGCTTCCCAAGCATGGCCGCCGCCACGAGGGCCGAGACGCCCGAGGTGATATGGACCACCGTGCCGCCGGCGAAGTCGAGTGCGCCGTAATCGCGCAGCCAACCACCGGCGCCCCAGACCCAGTGCGCGACCGGCGCGTAGACCAGCGTCGACCAGACGACCGTGAAGATCACCAGCGCCTTGAATCGGAATCGCTCGGCAAACGCCCCGGTAATCAGCGCCGGGGTGATGATCGCGAACATGCCCTGGAAGATCATGAAGGCCGTGTGCGGGATTGTGTCAGAATAGGGTCCAGGGACCATTCCGACGTCACGCAGTCCAAACCACTCCAGCCCACCGACGAAGCCGCGCTTGTCTGGACCGAAGGCGAGCGAATATCCCCACAAGACCCAGATCACGCTGACAATCGCCAGGATCGTAAAACTATGCATCACGGTGGCCAGGACGTTCCCACGGCGCACCAGGCCGCCATAGAAGAAGCCGAGCGCCGGTGTCATCAGCATCACGAGCGCCGCGGACATCAGCACCCAAGCGGTATCACCAGAATTGATCTCCATTGCCCATCCCTCCAAGGCAAACCAGCCAGCCCAACCGCCGATACTCAGGAGTCTAGCCATTCACCGGCTACAAAGGGAACGTGTCAAGAGGCCGAATCTGGACCCAAACGTCGTGCGTTTTGCACAACGCCCGGTCTAACGAACGTGCCTAGGCGGCTGAAAACATATTACGAATCGCTCGAGTCAAGCGGGAGGGAAGCGATCGATGAAGGAAAGTCCTGACCTCGAAACCCGGCGACCGGCGGAACAAGCGGTCGACAATCGTCCATCCCCGGACTCGGAGGCTTCTCGGCTCGACCTCGATGCCAAGAAGCCGGTCCTGCGCCAGTTCACCTACGGCCTCTACGCGGTCACCGCCGAGCATGCCGGGGAGCGCGGGGTCTTCACCGCCAATTGGGTCACTCAAGTGTCGTTCGATCCACCGCTCGTCGCCGTCTCGGTCGAGCGCGATAGCGCGACCCTGCCGTTGATCCAGGCGAGCGGCCGGTTTGCCATCTGTCCGTTTCGAGAAGGTCAACGAGAGCTCGCCGGTAACCTCGGCCGTCCACGCGCACGCACCGGTGATAAGTTCGCCGCCTACGGCCTTGCCACGGCCCGCTCGGCCGCCGGCCTACCGGTTCTTTCGGATCTTCTAGGATATGTCGTGTGCGACGTGGCGCGGACCGTGCCGGCCGGGGATTCCCTCCTCATCATTGGCGAAGTCATCGAGGCCGCCATCTTCGCCGCCGGTCCACCGCTGACCATGCGGGACGCCGGCTTCCGCCACGCCGGCTGACCGGCGGTCAGCTCGCAGGCGCCGTCAGGTTGCTTCGCCAAAGTCCCTGCTCGTTCTGGAAGTAGAGGGCGTCCCCTCCGGGCGCCCAGGCGACGACCGGGTCCGAGCCGAGGCCCCGGTAGAGCGGGATCGCTTCGTCGCTCCGGCCAAATCGGTGAACGATCAGCTCCCAGTCGCCGAAGAAGAGCCGCGTGCCGCCATGCACGATGCAGGCGACCCACGCTTTGTCCGGCGATACCCCAGAGCAGCCGATGTTGCCGAACGAGACCTCCTCATCCCAGTTCCCCGGTAGACCAGGGTCTGTCTCCCCTTTCGGCAAGGATCGGACTTCCCCCGTGGCCAGCGTGATCATCGCGGCCTCAGCCCCACCCGGAGCTTCCTTATCGACAAAGAGCAGCGCGCTCTGATCAGTCGCCCCGCTAATCAGGTCGTAGCGGGTGATGGGCAAGTCGTGGGTACCGCCGTGCATCAGGTCGTGCAGCCGGATGGCAGTTTCCGTCCACTCGGCAATGTAGACGGCCGTATACTGGCGAGATGGACCGGAATAGGGATTGGGCGTCTCTTGCACTAAGACGATCAGTTCGACCGGATCGCCGTCACCGAAGAGCTGCTCGGCGTTTGACGGCACCCACCCTAACCGGTGCGCGATCTCAAGCCGGAGCTCGGACAGGAGCAGGACCGGCGTCAAGACCAGGGCGAGCGTGACGATCGTTGCAACCGCGATCAACCGAAAGCGCCGCTGTTCCCGCTGAACGTGATGGCCGGACATCAGCTCGCCGGGTCCGGTTCGACCTGCACCGCACGGCCTCGTCCACGGACGGGTGGATGAGCGACGCTAGTCTCGGCCGCCAGCCGGTTCTTGAGCAAGATCCTCTTGTTCGTCGGTCGCCTCTTCGATGTCATAGCCGCCATCATCGTCGTCGTCCTCGACCAGGTCGTATTCACCGATAGCGACGGCATGGACGCTGGCCAGCGCCTCGTAGGTGAGGAATGTCAGTTCTTCGAATGGGAGGTCGCCCCGCGCGTAGGTCACGAAGATTTCGGACAGCTCGTCACCGATTTCACCCGCCAACCGGATTTGCTCGTCACGATCCTTGTCCGGACCCATGCTCTCGGTCGCCATGTCAGCACCCTTTCCTATCCATCCAACGCGCACGCCCGCTGGTCCATGCTCGCGTAGCGAACCCCGGCTCCGCGTCCTTGCCAGTCTAGTGGTTCGCGCGAGAACACGTCCGCCATCCCTCCGGGCAACCGGATTGGCAAGTAACTCGTCTTCGAGATACGCCGGACCGCTGGTAGAGCGGGCATTCCGCCTGAGGCGGGTGGTAGGATTGAAGCAAAACGGGCCGACCATGGGACACGGGCCGGACCGATCAGGATTTGAAATAATCGACTATCAGAATCGAGACAACCTTGGCGCGACGCAAACCGAAAACGAATATCTCCCGCTCGCCGCTGGCGTTGAAACCCCTCGCCGGGACGGCCATCGGACGTGAAGCTTCCGTTGCGCGCGCGACCGCGGTGGCTCCGCCGGTGGCGCACCGGCCCTCCCATGCCGTCGCGGGCTCATCTGGCGCCACCGAACTGATGACCCGGGACGCGGGCGCAACCATGGCCGCCACCGGTCATCGCCTCCAGTGGTTGACGCTGGAGACGGGCCTCTACCTGCTGTTGTTGATCGCGGCGGGATTAACCCGCTTCTGGGATCTCGGCAGCCGGGCACTCCACCACGATGAGAGTCTACATGCCTACTATTCCTGGCAGTTGGCAACAGGTGGCGGCTATACCCATGACCCTCTCATGCACGGGCCATTTCTCTTTCACGCCAACGCCCTGATCTATTTGCTCTTCGGGGACAACGATGCAACGAGCCGGTTCATGCCGGCCCTCTTTGGGGTCATCCTGGTCGGACTTCCGTGGCTTCTCCGAGGGCCACGGTTCCTCGGCCGGTGGGGTGCACTCTTCACGTCCGCGCTCTTCCTGATCTCCCCGTCCTTCCTCTACTACAGCCGTTACATCCGGCACGATCTCTACACCGTCGTCGGGAGCCTCGTGCTCTTCATCGCCATCGTGCGCTACGTCGAGTCCCCCCGGCGTGTCTGGCTCGTGGTCGGCGGCGCGAGTATCGGTTTCCTCCTTACCAACCATGAGATCGTCTTTGCCCTCCTCGCGATCTTCGGCGGTTTCCTCTACGGCACATTGCTGTTCGGGCCGCTCCGGCGCTTTCTTCCGATTCACCTCGCCGTCGGCGTCATCAGCGCCGCCATCCTCCTGGTCGCCTACCCAGTCACCACGAGTTGGCGCCCACTTCCCGCGATCCCCTGGAAAGATCTGACCAGGACGGACGCAAACTACCCACCGCCCCAAGACCAACAGCGTGAGTTCTACATCCAACTGCTCACCCACCCGTTGACGATCACCTTTCTCGCTGTGGCAGTTGGCGCGATCCTGACCCTCCGCTGGGCGATTCGAAGCTGGAACACGACCCGTGTCAAGGAAGAAGGGTATGTCGAGGCCACCCTGGGTCACGCGCCCGAGGGGTCATTCGGACGTGGCATCGCGCGAGCATGGTCGGACCGGGTCGGGCTGCAATGGGGGCTGATCGCGGGCGGGGTGATCTTCGTCACGCTCTTCACGACCATGTTCACGAACCTGGGCGGCCTGATGTCCTCCACGTTCGCGACCGACGGCACGCTCCTCTATTGGCTTGGTCAGCAGGACGTACAACGCGGCGAGCAGCCTTGGTTCTACTTTCTCCTCCTGACACCTCAATACGAGGTATTGCCGCTTGCCTTCGGCATCGCTGCCCTTGGCGTCACCGCATGGCGCGCCTGGAAACTTCCAGGGGAGGCGCGCCAACCGTTCCGGATCTTCCTGGCGGTTTGGTTCCTCGGTATGTTCGCGGGATTGTCTTACGCGGGCGAAAAGATGCCCTGGCTGATCGTTCATTTCACCTTGCCCCTGACACTGCTCGCCGGGGGGTTGCTCGGTGAGATCGTTGAGCGCCGGCTCGCGTCCCGCCGGCCGACTGTCGGCGGCTGGGACTGGGTGGGGACGGGTCTCTTCGCGGGACTGCTCGCCGCCGGGGGTGCTTGGCTCATCTTTGCCGGCCGTCTCTCCTACCCGGCTTATGAGTTGAACGAGCAGAACGATTGGGTCAGGCGGGTACGAGAGCCCGCGCTCGAACAGTGGTGGCTGCTGGCGCTGCCGCCGCTTGCCGCCGGTGTCCTGATCGCGATCGCCGTTGCCGCGCGCGGCTATCGTGCCACCGGGCGCTCGGTGGTCGCGGCCCTGGCCGTTGGTCTAGTCCTGCTCCAGGTCCACGCGGCCTGGCGGCTCAGCTTCCTGGAAGGCGACGTTGCGCGGGACGGCTTGATCTACAACACCACGTCGCCCGATGTAACCCGCATGGTTGGCGAGATCAGCGAGCTTTCAAACGAGCTGACCGGCGGCCTCGCCCTCGAAGTGGCCTACGACAATGACACCTCATGGCCGCTCCAGTGGTATCTACGTGACTTCACGAACAGCCGTTACCTGGGTAGCTCGTTGAGCGGTATCTCCGACGACGTGGGTGTGGTCATCGTAGGGAACACGAAAAAGGATCAGGTTGCCGGACAACTCGATGGCTACACGGCGCAACCCTACGTATTGCGCTGGCACGAACCCGAGAGCGAAATCTACCGCCATTTCGCCATCGCCCCCGAGCTCCCCATCGGACGCTCCGCCCTCGACTCCACCACTGAATCGCGCGGACCCATTGCCGTCGCCCGCTCGATCCTCAGCAGTCTGGAGACGCAACTCACGCCGGAAGGGCAACAGCGAGTCTGGAGGCTGGTCATGTATCGTGAGATGCCGGCCCCAACGATCGACTTCGGCTACACCGTCTATGTCCGGAACGATCTCATTCCGCTCCTGAACACCATTCGCTATTAGCCAGCTTCACGGCCAGTCACGCGGCACGGCCGTTCGTCACGTCACGGAGGCACACCACTCGTGGAATCAACGACGCGCGGCGCGGCTCCTCGCGCATCGCTCTATCCTTCCGCTGCCGTCGCGCCCGGTCCAGCTATCGAGCGATCACCCCTTGATCGAGCGCTTGACCTCAGTGCCATCTCCTGGTGGACGGTCGGGTGGCTTGCCGTGGCGATAACCGCGGTCGCGCTCCGTCTGACGCTGCTCGATGTCTACGCGCTCGGCCCGGACGAGGCGCGCCGGAGCTTCTTCGCCTTCGCGTTGTTCCAAGGCGATCCCCTGCTTCCCGGCGAGTCGTTACCGGATACCGCGCCGCTCTTTCTGCTTCTTCAGGCCCTCGGCATCTTTCTGTTCGGCGTCACCGATGCGACCGCTCGACTGGTGCCAGCGCTGGCTGGGATCGCGATGATCCCCTTGGCCGCGGCATTACGCCCCTTTGTCGGGCAACATGCCGCGTTCGCGATGGCCTTGCTGATCGCCATCTCCCCAACCTTGACCTACGCGTCGCGGATCGCCAAACCTGACATCCTAATCAGCATGCTCGCCATGCTCCTCGTCGTCGCGGTCCTTCGCGCTGGGCCACCGGTGATCTCGGCCCCCTCGGTACGGCGGTGGGCGGTCACCGCCGGTGTCGCGATTGCCGCGCTCATCGGCTCGGGACCAGCCGCCATCTCGGTTCTCCTTGGCCTCTGTGCCGGCGCGATTGCTGCATTGGCATTCACACCAAAGACGGAACCGAGCGCCGTCCGGCTCGGATTGAGCGCCATCGCACGCACCCCCGGCGCGCTCCCCGGTGCGGCGGCCGCCGCGATCGTCACGCTGATGCTGCTCTTCACCCGGCTCTTCACCGATCTCACCGCGATCTCGGGACTCGTTGGCACCCTCGCTGACTGGCTACGCTTGTTGGCTACCGACGCGACGTCAACCCCGATCCAGATCTTCGTGCTCATCGCGCTGCTCTACGAGGTTCTCGCGGTCGTCTTCGCGGTCGTCGCGACGCGCGGGCGGCCCGCCGGGGCCGCGCCGCTGGACTGGTCCTTCTTCGGAGCCTGGTTCATTACGACGCTGATTCTCTTCTCCTTCAGCGAAGGGCGCCGACCCGAGCACGCCGCCCACGTCGTGCTGCCGTTGGTTCTGCTCGCCGGTATCGGGCTGGGCAACGTCTTCGCGAGCCTCCACTGGCCGTCGGTCCTCCGTGGACCGGGTGGGCTCCTCTTCTTGACGTTCCTGGGAGCGGCAATAGGGCTTGCCGCGGTCGGCGTCCTCGCCTCCCGGATCGGTGGCGGCTCCCCCTTCGCTCCGTCCCCTGAATGGGCCATCGGGCAAACCGCCGTCGTCGCGTTGATCGTTGTCGGGGGCTTCTTGCTAGCGGCGGTCTCCATTATCCGGGCGGCGAATGGGGAGGGACGTTCAGCTCAGCCGGGTCTGATCCTGTTATTGGTGGCACTTGTCTTTCTCGGCGCCTATACGTTCCGGACGACTACCAGCCTCGCGTTCTTCCGGGCGGATGAAGGCCACGAGTTAGTGGCCCAGGAGACGGCAACCGGCGCGGTCGAACCGCTCGTGGAACGGCTCCAGCGACTCTCGCGAGATGTGAGCATCGATCGATCGTCTGTCCGGGACCCGCTGGGGACTTATGGCTTGAGCGTCGCGCTGGATGAGCGAGTTGAATGGCCGTATCGCTGGTACTTCCGCCGGTTCACGGACGTGACCGTCGCCGCACCCGGCCAAGCCCAAACCTTCAATGCCGAGGTCGTCGTTGCCCCGGATGAGGCGGGCTTGCCGGAGGCTGGCTACACGCCGCACGAATATCCCTATCTCAACCGGGTTCCCGCGGCTTTCACCACGCCTGACCTGAGCGATGTGGTGCTTGATATTTTGCTTCCCACGCGCTGGATGGATGGACTCGACTTCTTACTCTATCGCGACCTTGATGCCCCGCCGCCCGCGCTGACCGTCGAGGTCGGCTTCAATCAAGAGATCGCCAACCGCCTATTTCCAAACAGCGGTCCATTCGGGTTGCTTGATCGGGTGGGACCCGGAAGCGGGCGCGGGCAGTTCGACAGTCCGCGCGGCATTGCCGTTGACCCGGTGAACAGTCACACCTATGTCGTCGATTCAGGAAACCTCGAGGTCGACCGGTTCGACGCCGACGGCACCTACATCGGATCTTGGGGTGGGACAGAATCGGCGGGCGGCGTTCAGTTCGGCTCGCTGGTGCTCGAGAACGGGGCGATCCTCGGACCGACGGGGATCTCGACCGCGCCCGACGGCGTGGTCTTTGTCGCCGATACCTGGGAGCACCGGGTTGTCGGTCTCAACGCCGATGGCACGGTCGTCCGTGAGATCGGTTCTCCTGGCGAACGCACGGACCTCGGTGACGATCCGGCGACGGTCAATCAGATGCCAGGGCTCTTCTTCGGACCACGGGACGTCACCGTCTTCAACGATGAAATCTATGTCGTAGACACGGGGAATGAGCGGGTGCAGGTTTTCGGGCTCGACGGCTCATTCCGGCGGGCGTTTGGTGGGTTCGGGGGCGAGCCCGGCCACTTGATCGAGCCGGTCGGCATCGCCGTCGGTCCCGATGGTCTGATTTACGTCGCCGACTCCGGCAACGCGCGGATCTCGATCTTCCAGCCTGACGGCACACCGGTCGCCCAGTGGCCGGTCCCGAGCTGGGAGGGTCAAACCTATTTCGAGCCCTATCTCGCCTTCGGCCCGGACGGGCTGCTCTACGCTACCTCCCGCGCGACCGGCTCGGTGGAGATCTTCGGGCCGGACGGGACAATCGTTGAGTCCCTGACCGCGATCAATAACGTCAATCTCGACGGCCCGGTCGGCATCACGTCAGCGCCGGACGGCAGCCTTCTCATCACCGACGCCGGTCTGAGTGCGGTGGTGCGCCTGGTGCCTCCGGCGGCACTCCCGGTCAATGGCAGCATCGACAACGCGGCCGAGGGTAACGGCAGCGGCGACGCCGATGCGGAAGCGGACGGTCAGGACCAGGAACCCGACGACGATGCGGCCGCGGAAACTGGAGGGTCCCCGACGAGTCAAGCACCACCCCCACCTCCGGCAGGATAGGCCACGCCGGGCCGCCCGTACTAGCGCATGCGCCCGTGGCCTTACTTGGGGATGAGGGCCATCGGCCAGCGAACCCGTAGCGTTTACCCGAACTTGGTATCGGCACCGAGGTGGCCAGAAATTTCGCGCGAGTCCCCCTCAGCTCCACGAGATCAGCTCGGTGTCGATCTCGGCGACGACGCCCTGCTCGACGCGGTTTTCGATGAAGGTGATGACGCGGGCCAGCATCTCGTCGGCGTGGGGGGCGCTGTTGCTGATGCAGGTAAGCGCCAGGGTGGCGACCCGGACGTCGTCCAGATCTTCGACCTCGGCGATGCCAACGTTGTACTGGTTACGGACGCGCTGGGTGATCGAGCGAACCACACGCCGCTTGTCCTTGAGCGAGAAGCTCTCGCCGAGATGCAGTCCGACGCGGGCTACTCCTATCGTGATCGCCATGCCCGCTCCGCCGTGGGGTCAATCATCGCTTGGCCGCACGACAAT